>DATJQG010000104.1:0-2685 GCA_035506015.1 Candidatus Edwardsiibacteriota bacterium | reverse complement strand
TCCATGTTCCCATGAACTTTACTCTATTATTTTGCTTCCAATACAAAATATTCGTTCTAACAAAATTCGCTGGCCTCCCTAAATCGGACTTGGTCCATTCGATATTCTCCGCTAAACTCTCGCCTGTAGGATCCTGTAAATATCCTATCAATGCTACGATTGAATTACTGTCGTCAGTCACAACATTGAGGTATTTAATATTATCTGCGGCTGGTTCGTTCACCGGATGAGAAATGTGCAACCAATATTGATGATATTTAAATCTATAAAAAATCGATGTATCATAATTTTGAAATTGCTGTTGCAACTCGAAACCGAGCATTCTTGAATCAAGTACTGGTTTTCCCTGATAATACCAGAATTGATCTGTGTTGTAGACATGTTTCCCCTTTATCCAACTCGCTTTTATTCGGATATTGGCAATATCGAGGCATTCCTGCAATGAAATTGCGAACAGCCTTCCTGTAATTAACAATAACAGAATGATACAATATATCTTCTTCATATTGAGGCCTTAGAAAAGTGATGAGGCCCAGCCTTTCAGCTGAGCCTCATCTGCTTTGCTATTTAAAGAACGCCGCGATAGCGCCGACCACCTGGTCCTGTTGCTCCTTGGTGATCTCGGGGTAGATCGGCAGGCTGAAGACCTGGCTGGCCGCGGCCTCGGCCACCGGGAACGTGCCCTTGCCCTGCTTCAGGAAGTCGAACGCTGGCTGCAGGTGCAGCGGGATCGGATAGTGTACCGCGTTGGGCACGCCGGCCTTGTTGAGGTGCTCGACCATGGCGTCGCGCTTGGCGGTGCGCAGCGTGTACTGGTGGTAGATGGCCTCGTTGTAGGGCCGGGCCTCGGGCGTCCGGATGTCGCCCACGCCCTTGAACCGCTCATTGTAGTAGGCGGCCTTCTGCCGGCGGGCTTTGTTCCAGTCGGCCAGGTGCTTCAGCTTGACGGCCAGCACCGCGGCCTGCAGCGCGTCCAGCCGCGAGTTGACGCCGATCTTGACGTGGTGGTACTTCTTGTCCGAGCCGTGCTGGCGCAGCACCTTGCACTCCCGGGCCATGGCCTCGTCGCCGGTCAGGATCATGCCGCCGTCGCCGTAGGCGCCCAGGTTCTTGCTGGGGAAGAACGACAGCCCCGCGATCTGGCCGATGCTGCCGGTCTGCTTGCCCTTGTACGAGGCGCCCAGGCTCTGGGCGCAGTCCTCGACCACCGCCAGGTTGTGCTTTTTTGCGATGGCCATGATCTCGTCCATGTCCGCGGCCTGGCCGTAGATGTGCACCGGCATGATGGCCTTGGTCTTGGGGGTGATGGCGGCCTCGATCTTGGCCGGGTCGATGTTCAGCGTGTCCGGGCAGACGTCCACGAACACCGGCTTGGCCGGGATCCAGGTGATGACCTCGGCGGTGGCGATGAAGGTGAACGGCGTGGTGATCACCTCGTCGCCCGGGCCCACGCCCGCGGCCTTGAGCGCCAGGTACAGCGCGTCGGTGCCGGAGTTGACGCCGATGCCGTACTTGACGCCGGTGAACGAGGCCACGGCCGCCTCGAAGTCCTCGACGGTCTTGCCCAGGATGAAGCCGCCGGTGGACACCACCTTGGCGATGGCCTCGTCGATCTCGGGCTTGATGGTCTGGTACTGGGCCACCAGGTCCAGCAGTTGCAGTTTTTTCGCGTCTGCCATGGTTCTCCTTGCTGTTGGTATATTTTGTTTTTGGTGAATGTCCCTTGAGCGACCGTTCCCTGTTCTCGTGTACCCGTTTCCCGTTTACCCTTTTCGTGCGAGGGGCAAGAACTCACTCCACTTCCAGCGCGCAGGAGGCGTTGACCAGTTTGATGTCCGGCACCTCCCGGCAGACGAAGTCGGTCAGCAGCGCGCGGATCTCCTCGGCGCCGCCCAGCGCCATGGCGTCGGCGGCCAGCTTGCGGCACTGCTCGAACTTCAAACTGACGATGATCTTCTTGACCTCGGGCACCGAGCCGGGGTTGACCGACAGCTCGTCCAGGCCCAGGCCCAGCAGCAGAGGCACGGCCAGCGGGTCGGCGCCCATCTCGCCGCACAGCCCCACCCAGATGCCGTTGCGGTGGCCGGCCTCGATCACCTCGCGCACCAGCCGCAGCACCGCCGGGTGGAACGGCTCGTACAGCCGGGCCACCCGCTCGTTGGTGCGGTCCACGGCCAGGGTGTACTGGGTGAGGTCGTTGGAGCCGATCGAGAAGAAGTCGACCTCCTTCGCCAGCTGCTCCGCCATCAGCGCCGCGGCCGGCGTCTCGACCATGATCCCCAGCCTGACCGCCGGGTCGGTGCGCAGGCCCTTGGCCGCCAGCTCGCGCTGGCACTCGGCCAGCAGCTCCCGGGAGCGCCGCACCTCCTCGCGGCAGCAGATCATCGGCAGCATGATCCGCACGTTGCCGTGCGACGAGGCCCGCAGGATGGCCGCCAGCTGGGTCTTGAACAGCTGGGGCCGGTCCAGGCAGTAGCGCACCGCGCGCCAGCCCAGGAAGGGGTTGGCCTCGCGGTAGTCCTCGCCGATCTTGTCGCCGCCTAGGTCGAAGGTGCGGATGATCACCGGGTCGGGCTTGCACTTCTCGGCCACCGACCGGTAGATCAGCACCTGCTCGTCCTCGGTCGGCATGTGGTTCGAGGTCAGGTAGATGAACTCGGTGCGGAACAGCCCGACGCCGTAGGC
>DATJQG010000103.1:0-3425 GCA_035506015.1 Candidatus Edwardsiibacteriota bacterium | reverse complement strand
AGCGCGGCGATGGTCTCGGCCAGGGTCTTGCTGTCCTCGACGTTGGGCACGGTGATCTGCGGCGCGATCCGCTGGATCGGGCCCGGCGGCACCCGGCCTTGGACCCGTTTACCTGACGGTAAAATTGACCGTCGTGACGGTATCCTTGGTCAGGCTCACCGGCCGCGAATAGGTGCTGGTGTCCCTGGTGGCATAAACCGTGACGGTGCGCGATATCCTGGCGCTGCCGTCGATGGCGCCGGTATCGTTGACCGTGGATACCAGGCTGTCGACCGGGATGCCGGCCAGCGCGAACCGGCCATCGCTGGTGGTCTTGACGTGCCTGGTATAATAGAAGAGGTCCGCGGCGTGGATGGTCTTGACGCCGCTGCTGTCGTACTCGGATATGCGGTAGTACAGGGGCCTGTTGGCAACGCCGGCCGTGTCGGTGTCAAAGTAGTAGAACGAGCCCCTGGTCACCGTGTTGCCGCCGGCCGGCAGGCTGAAGGCGACATGATAGGATAGGCTCCCGTTCCCCACCGCCCGCTCGACTTTCCACTCTGCGGACCGGCGCTCCAGCGTGTCGGCCCATTCCAGGATGCCGATACCGCCCGCATAGGGCCGGATGGTGAATGTCAGCAGGCTGCACGATTTCGCCCCGCTGAACGGCCGCTTGGGCGGAACGTAGCCGTATCCCACATAGACCGTCACGCCGCCGATCGGGGCGCCCGCAGAATCGGTCACGGCCCCGGCGATGCTGGTCATCGGGTTGGCCGTCGACGACGGGGACTGAGCCGCCGTGGGGCTGCCCTGCTTGGCGCAGCCCAGGGCCAATGCCAGCAGCCCGGTAATGGCAACGGTCCGTTTCATCGGATGAAGATTGGGCGGGATAGCTGGGGTTCAGGACTTCTTCAGCGCGGCGATGGTCTCGGCCAGGGTCTTGGAGTCCTCGACGTTGAGCACGGTGATCTCCGGCGCGATCCGCTTGATCAGTCCTTTCAGGACCCTTCCCGGGCCGCATTCCACCATGGTGGTCACGCCCAGGCTGGCCAGCCGCTTGACCGACTCCTCCCAGCGCACCGGCTTCTTGACCTGCTCGATCAGCAGCTCGCGGATGGTGGCCGGGTGGTGCACCGGGCTGGCGGTGACGTTGGCGATCACCGGGCAGCGCGGCGCCTTGATCTCCAGCTGGTTGAGCGCCCGCCGCATCCCGTACTGGGCGATGTCCATCAGCTCGGAGTGGAACGCGCCCGAAACCTCCAGCTGCACGGCCCGCTTGGCGCCCTTGGCCTTGGCCATCTCCATGGCCTTGGCCACCGCGGCCACCTCGCCCGAGATCACGGTCTGCTCCTGCGAGTTGAAATTGGCCGCCTCGACGATGCCCTCCTCGCGGGCCTCGAAGCACAGGTGCTCGACGTCGGCCGGGGCCAGGCCCAGGATGGCGGCCATGGTGCCGGGCTGGATGTCGCCGGCGATGGCCATCAGGCTGCCGCGCACCCGCACCAGGCGGACGGCGTCCTCCAGCGTCAGCGCGCCGGCGGCCACCAGCGCCGAGTACTCGCCCAGGCTGTGCCCGGCGGCGTAGTCGAAGGCCACGCCCTCCTGCGCGATCAGCCGGAACGCGGCGATGGAGTGGATCAGGATGGCGGGCTGGGCGTTGTGGGTCATCCGCAGCTCGGCCGGCGTGCTCTCGAAGCAGATCTTGGCGATGTCGAACTTCAGCGCCTCGTTGGCCTTGTCGTAGCATTCCTTGGCCAGCGGGTGGTTGTCGTAGAGGTCCTTGCCCATGCCCACGTACTGGGCGCCCTGGCCCGGGAAGATGAAAGCTGTTTTGGACATTGTGCTCACCACAGAATTCAGTATTCAGTATTCGCTGTTCGGTATCCGGTCGTCGTGATCACCAGCGCAGCAGGATGGCGCCCCAGGTCAGGCCGGCGCCGAAGGCCACCAGCATCACGTACTTGCCCGGCGCCACCGTGCCCTTGCGCACCGCCTCGTCCAGCGCGATCGGGATCGAGGCCGACGACGTGTTGCCGTACTTGTCGATGTTGACGTAGACCTTCTCCATCGGCAGGTTGAGCTGGCGGCCGATGGCGTCGATGATCCGGAAATTGGCCTGGTGCGGGATCAGCACCTCGAGCTGCTCCTGCGGCACGCCGGCGGCCTCCAGCACCTTGGTGGCGGCGTCGCCCATCTTGCGGACGGCGTGGGGAAAGACCTTGTTGCCGGCCATCTTGATGACGTGCATCTTGCCGTCCACGGTCTCGTGGCTGGCCGGCCGCAGGCTGCCGCCGCCCGGCTGGTAGATCAGGTCGCCCAGGTTGCCGTCCGCGCCCAGGAAGGTGGACAGGATGCCCCGGTCCTCGTCGACCTGGGCCAGCACCACCGCGCCGGCGCCGTCGCCGAACAGCACGCAGGAGCTGCGGTCGGTCCAGTCGGTGATCTTGGTCAGCTCCTCGGCGCCGAGCAGCAGTACCTTGCGGGCCGGGTCGGCCGTGATCAGCGAGCGCGCCAGCTCCATGCCGTAGACGAAGCCGGTGCAGCCGGCCGAGATGTCGAAGGCGGCCGCCTTGCCGGCCCCCAGCTTGGCCTGGACCAGGCAGGCGGTGGACGGGAACACCATGTCCGATGTCACCGTGGCGCAGATCACGTAATCGAGCTCCTCGGGCTTGACCCGGGCCGCCGCCAGCGCCCGTTCCGCGGCCTTGACGGCCAGCACCGAGGTCGGCGTGTCCTTGTCCGAGATGTGCCGCTCCTTGATGCCGGTGCGCTGGGTGATCCACTCGTCGGTGGTGTCGACCATCTTCTCCAGGTCGGCGTTGGTCAGTATCTTCTCTGGCGCGTACGAGCCGGTACCCAATATCGCGATTCGTTTCATGTCAGTCAGATTCCTTTGTGTAGGTCAACACTTGTTCCCTGATATGGGCGTTCACCTGATGGGCCACGCAGCGGTAGGCCACCAGCACCGCGTTCTTGATGGCCTTGGCCGTGGAGCGGCCGTGGCAGATGATGCAGACCCCGTCCACGCCCAGCAGCGGGGCGCCCCCGTACTCCTCGTAGTCCAGGTCCTTGGCGAACCGCTTCAGCGCCGGCTTGACCAGCAGCCCGCCCAGCTGGGCGAAGATGCTGGTGTAGATGTAGCGTTTGAGCGAGCCGTAGAACATCCGGACCACACCCTCGGCGAACTTGAGGACGACGTTGCCGACGAAGCCGTCGCAGACCACCACGTCGGCCGTGCCCTTCAGGATGTCCTTGCCCTCGATGTTGCCGATGAAATTGAGCTTGCTGTCCAGCAGCAGCTGGTGGGTCTGCTGGATGCGCTCGTTGCCCTTGCTGGCCTCCTCGCCTACCGATAGCAGGCCGACCTTGGGCTCCGGCTTGTCGAAGACGTAGCGGCAGAACGACGTGCCCATCGCCGCGAACTGCAGCAGCTGGTGCGGCTTGCA
>DATJQG010000102.1:0-7302 GCA_035506015.1 Candidatus Edwardsiibacteriota bacterium | reverse complement strand
CGTCAGCGACCGGTGCTCCAGCAGGGTCTCCGGTTTGCAGCGGAACTCCAGCGTGGCGTCCTTCCGGGCCTTGACCTTGAGCGGCAGTTTCTTGAACCGCAGCCCCGGCGGCGCGCCCGCGCAGTCCAGTTTGATGGTGCTGTCCAGGATATTCGTCAGCTCCAGCCGTCCCTCGACCATGCTGTCACTGGCGGCGCTGACCGCGATCCGGTCCTGCTTCGGCCGCACCGACCGCTGCGGCGAGCCGTCGATCCGCAGCGTGTACGTCACCTGGTGGGTGGTGTCGCTGAGACGCACCATCACCGGCAGCTGCAGCTCGACGCCATGGTCGGTCTCCGGGTCCAGGAACAGGTCGAACCGCAGCGGCAGGGAATCGCCCGGCGCCACCAGGTCGTACCGCAAATGGACATTGGGGCAGGTGCCGCATTGCGCCGGGTCCTTGCCGACGCTGACGGTCTGCCCCAATGTGTTGCGGTAGTAGGCCACGTAATCGTAGCGGTATCCCCGCACCGCGTGGCCCAGGTCGACGATGGTCTGGCCGGGCTGCGCCGCTGCCGTTCTGGCCAGCGTTGCTGGCAGTGCCAGCGCCGCCAGCAGCAGCGCGGCGCTCCGGGTCATTTCGCCGTTTCCAGGTTGGCCTCGGTCCAGTTGCCGGTGTTGTCGCTGACCTTGATCCGGATGGTCTGGCCGCCCAGGGCCACGGGGACCGTCACCAGGCCGGCGTTGTCCACCGTCACACCGGCCGGCCCGCTCACCATCTGGAAGCTGATCGGGTCGTTTTCCGGGTCGCTGGCCGAGATCTGGTACTTGTAGGCCACCGCATCCTGCGACACCGGCGTGATCGAGTTGACCACCGGCGCGCCGTTGGCCACCGTGGCGGTGACCCGGAACGGGTTGCCCTGCTTGCCGCCGATCGCGGCCGTGGCCTCGACCGTGATCCGGTCGCCGGCCTTCAGCCCGGAGACGCCCAGCGTGGGGCCGGTCTCGGTTTGTTCCTTGCCGGCCACGATCCAGCGGTAGCTGGTCTTCAGGTTGGGCGACGCGCCCGGGTGCACGAACGCCTTGGCCGTCAGCGACGCGCAGTTGCTGGGCACCGGCATCGGCGCCAGCTGGACGCTGTCGATGCCCGACAGGTTCTCCACCAGGGTCACCGGCGGCGTGGCGGCCTGGTCGCTGGTGCCGGTGCTGTCCGACGCCTTGACCTTGGCCGTGACCACCGCGCCGGGCGCCAGCCCCCGCGAGTCGAACTCGGTGCCGTCGACCGTGGCCGCCAGCTTGCCGTCGACGTACCATTCCGAGGTGTACGACAGCATCGAGTGCAGCGTGTCGGCCATGGTGACATTGATGCTGAGCGTGGCGCCGGCGAACGGCTGGTCCGGCACGATCCGGGCGCTGGCGATCGCCGGCGCTCCAGGTTTGCTGGCCTGCTGCGCCTTGCCCCCGCAGCCGGGGGCCAGCAGCGCGCCGGCCGCCAGCGCGGCCAGCAGCGCCGCGGTGGAACTGGCGTTACCTTTCATCAGCGATTGCCCGCTCCTCACTGGCTTGCCGCGCGCGGTCTTGCGACCAGCGCGACGGGACCAACCGGTGTGCGCTATTTTCATAATACTCGATCTTGACGTGCAGCTCCCGCAGCTTCATTGCATCGCCTTCATAGGTGTATCGGATCTCGACCCAGCAGGGGAACCGCATCTGGCCGAGGTTGCTGACCGTTTGGCCGTTGACATCGGTCACGGTCACGTCGTTCCAGGAATACGGCATGCCGTCAGTGTCCGGTATCAAGATCTTATCTGTCGTCATCCCGGTGATGAACCACTGTCCGGTCAGCGGCTCCTCTGGCCCGGCGTTTTGTGCCCAGGCTATTGCCGCCATCATGATGGCGGCTGCAAGAATCATCATTCGTTTCATGAGAATCGCTCCTTCTCTCTCGGTTCCGTCACTGCTGTTTCCAGAAAATGTTGCCGCTGCGCGGATTATAGGGCAGCATGGTGCCGATGTTGAGGATGGCGCCGGTCGGCGTCTGGATGAACGCGCTCTGGCCGTTGGAGCCGACATGCAGCGACGGGGCCGACGGCACGCCAGCGCCCAGCGAGACCTTGACCGGGTAGTTGGTGGCGCCCTGGCGCTGGATGATGGTGTCGCGGTAGGCCGTGCCCGTGGTGTAGAACAGCGCGTACAGGCTGCCGTAGCCGCCCAGGGCGCAGGGGTCGCCCGACGGCTGGAAGGCGCTGGCGAACAGCGCGCCGCCGATCACCGCGGTCTTGGTCAGGACCCGCTCCGAGTAGGTGTTGCCGCCGGTCACGGTCTGCGGCAGGATCCGGTACCAGCCCTTCATCGTGTCGTTGGCGGCGATGAACGTCGACCATTTGCCCCAGGTCGTGCCGCTGTCCCGCGAGACGCTGTCCTGGCTGCGCACCAGCACCCGGTTGGCGTACAGCAGCTGGGACACGGTCAGCGAGTCCTTGAGGTTGGGGTCCCGCATGCCGTAGAGGTACTGCACCGTGTTGTCGGTCTCGTCGGCGTCCTTGAAGTACCGCCCGGTGCCGGCGTAGACCCAGTTGATGCCTTTCTGGTCGATGGCGATGGTCGGCGCGGCGAAGAACGGCCGGCCCGGCGAGAGGATCCGGTTGAGCGTCCAGGCCGTGGTCGCCGGGTCGGAGCTCTCCGTCCCCGCCGCGAAGGACGAGCCGGTGCGGCACACCAACCGGTACAGCCGCCCGGTGTTGGCCGCGGTAGCGGAATAGGTGCCGAAGTAGATCACGTCGCAGCGGAAGTTGAGGTCGATGTCGGACGAGATCATGTCGCCGATGGCGCAGTTGGCGTCGGTGGTGCTGTACGAGGCCGCCAGCGCGCCGGTCTTGATGTTGACCACGTAGACCTTGGGCGTGCGCGTGCTGATGCCGTCCTTGGTGTCCGGTCCGCCGCCGAACACGGCGTAGAACTTCGGGGTGGTGGCGACGCAGGCGCTGTCGAACGCCGCGATGCAGGGGTAGGACACGGTGAACCCCAGGTCGCTGGCGGTGTACTCCCACATCGGCTTGCAGCTGTCCGGCACCGTCACGTCGAAGCAGACGTAGGCCGATCGCCAGGTGGTGCCGGCGGTGGTGGCGGTGTCGCCCCCCAGCCGCATCCCGACCACGGCCACGGTGCCCCAGCCGTTCTTGTGGACCGCGTCGCTGGTCGGCCAGATCTTGACGTCGCTGACCTTGGCCTTGAGGTCGTTGTAGTAGACGTGGCAGTAGTTGGTGGCCTTCAGCCACTTGAGGTGCGGCAGCAGGTTCTTGGGGACGTAGGCCCACAGCTCCTTGCCCAGCGGGATGCTGGAGCTGTCGATCCAGCCCACGTTCGACGACTGCGGCACGGTGTTGGCGGTGTAGTTGCCGGCGAAGAAGCAGTGGATCATCCCGTCGTTGGCGCCCTGCAGCACCACGTTGTGGCGGTTCTTGTACATGGCGTAGAACTGGGCGTAGGAGTTGTCGCCGTACAGCTGGTCGTAGCGCTCGGCCGGCTTGCCCACGAAGGTCGGCGAGGCGTAGATGATGTCGCCCAGCTTCCACTCGGTCCCGCTGAACTTGCGCGGCCGCCAGCCCGTGGTGTCGCGGCCCAGCACGTAGCTGATGATCTGGTCGGCCTCCCCGGCCGATGCCGCGCCCATCTTGGACTGCAGCGATGATCCATTGCCGTAGATCAGCATCCGGGCCGTGCCGGTATCGGTGTAGACCTTGCGGCTGCTGTAGCTGCAGTTGTACAGCCATTTGCCGGCGTTCCAGACGTCCTTGAGCGAGTCAGCCGGTGTCGTTGCCGAGAACTGGAGCTTGCCGGTGCCGCTGGTGTCGGCGAACAGGCTGTCCATCGGCGAGCCGTTGCCGGGATCGCTGAAAAAGTGGACCACCCGGTCAGAATTGGTAGCATTACCTTTGATGGTCAATATCCGGTCATTGTTGGTGTCCTCGCGGATGTTGCCGTAGCGGTCCACCCACAGCGCCCGTAAAAATCCCGGCCAGCGCACCTCGTCCGGCCCCACGATGCGGTCCTGGGCGAAATAGGCCTGCTGGACGGTGCCCTCGCCGTTGCTGGAGCCCGCGATCACCGAGACCGCCGAGGAGGAAGCCGATGAAGCCATGATGGCCACCAGCGCCGCCCGGATCTGGGCCTCCATCTGATAGCCGTCGTCGGCTTCGAAGTAATTGTCCGGGATGGTGTCGCCGTCGGTGCTGTACTCGCTAACGGTGTCGGGCTGGTCGGTGCTGTAGTCGCACTTGAACCCGCCGACCTTGCAGGTTTGCATCAGGACATTACCCGTGCCGAAACAGTAGATGCCATAAAACGTGATATTCTGGTTGCCGGGCATGTCGGATGTGGTGCGCAGGTCGGCGCGGTGGGCGTAAAAACTCACATCGTCCAACAAAGTGCCGCTGACATTGCCCTGGGCGCTGGTGTAGTAGTTTGTCAGATTGGGGTTGCCCGGCAGTCCGGTGCCCGACGACGGGATATTATCGTCGGATGTCGGTTCGCCGTCGGTCATGAATACCACGAACGTCTTGGTGCAGGGAGCCCATTGGGCCGATTTTTCGTCGTAGTAGGGATCGCGGTACCAGTTGGGCGAGGCCGCCACGGTGTAATCGGTCGAGTTGTACGCCGGGGACAGCTGCGCCACCCACCGCGTGATCTCGTACAGGTTCTCAGCCAGCGGTGTCATGGTGGAAGGGTCGAACGACGTTATGTTGCGCTTGACTTTCTGCAGGGAATCGTGGCCGGGATAATCGACCATGTAGCCCCCCTCGTTGCTGCCGCTGCGGTCGAAAGTCCAAAAACCGATCTTGGGCGCGTCGTCGTCCCACAGGCCGTTCTGGTCCTTGTCGCCGATCTGATCGATCACGCCGCGCATTATTTCGCCGCTCGGCCGCCGGATCACCAGCCTGGCGTTTTTCAGGATTGCGTTGATCGGCGGGTTCGGTCCCACCGGGCGGGCATTGATCGTGGTCGGGCTGCCCGAGCTGACCACGAACGAGTCGCGGTTGGAAGCGTCTCTGATCATCCGCTTGAACTTGGGCCAATAGATGCCCGATCCCGGGGTATTGCCTGTGGCGGCGGTCGAGATGGTGTACAGGCTGTCACCCACGCGCTTGCCGCCCACCAGCACCTTGCGGATGACATCTGCACGTGTCATCGCGGCCCAGTTGAGCACCCAGCCCGGCCATTTGCCGCCCGCCACGGAATAGAAGAATTTGCCGGTGGCCGAGGAATCATAGTTGTACAGGCTGTCATCGATGAAGTAGCCGTAGCTCGGCCGCGTGGCCCCGGTGCCCCACCATAGGGTATCATAGGTCATTGCGCCGGTCGCCTTATAATACGCCTGACCTCCCATCGATCCCGAGGCGTCCAGCACCAACAGGATGTTGGGGCGCGACACGTTGGCCAGGAACGGCGGCACCGAGCAGGGCTGGGCGGTCAGCAGCGGCGCCAGCAGCGCCAGGGCCGCCATCAGGACCAGGATACGTTTCATGGCTGTTCTCCTTTATCGCTGTGCGATTGTTCGTTGCGGTGCCGCGCTCATTCGCCCACCAGCTTGCGCCGCAGCGCCACCAGCCGGCTGACCTCGAAGTTGTTGGGCGTGGTCTTCTGCGCCGCGGTCTGGACCCGGTAGTAATTGGCGGCGCCGCGCGAGCCCGCGCCGGTGCCGATGCCCTCGTAGGCCGCGGCCATCTCGCTGGAGTTGCCGCTCAGCAGGCTGGTGCTCAGCATGGAGAAGTCGATCGCCACCTGGTAGCTGCCCACGGTCAGCGTGGTGTCGGTGACGGTGTCGCCGGCCGCCACCTGGCTGTTGATCTTGACGGCGGCCAGGTCCTGGGCGGCGTCCGAGGCGATCAGCGCCGTGGTGTACCGCACCTGGCCGGCGTTCATCTGCTGGGCCTTGTAGACCAGGTAGGCCGTGGTGGCGCCCAGGATCATCAGCAGGATGGTGATGCCCATCACCATCATCAGGGCGAACCCCTTGTCCGTTCGTTGTTTCATGGCCTCTACCTCATCGCTTGTGATTGCGCTCTCGATGCAAGGATCATCCGCCGATGTCCCGCGGCCGTATGTACAGGCTGTAGAAATTGCGGTAATGCCGCTGCTGCGCGGTCGACAGGTTGGTGGTGTGCGTCCAGATGGTGTAGGACGTCCGGCCGTCGACGATGGCCGCCTCCTGGGTCGGCGAGACGGTGACGACGGCCACGCCCACCAGGATCGGCCGGTAGTTCCAGGTGGCGGGGTTGACGACCACCGACAGGGCGTCGTCGAATTCGCCGGCGGTGCTGTCGATGGTGCCGTTGCCGTCCTTGTCCCAGAAGTAGCGCACCTGGAAGTCCTCGACGTTGTCCAGGAACGGCTGGCCGTTGCGCAGCAGCTGGCGGGTCGCGGTGTTCAGGGAATATATCACCTTGCCGGCCGTGCCGATGGCCTCGTTGACCTGGGTCACCAGCGATCCCTTGGCCGTTCCCACCGACTTGTTGAGCGTCAGCGTCGCGGTTTTACCGCCGCTCGAGACCCGGGCGCAGCCGATCAGTTGCTTGACGCCGGACAGGATCTTGATCGAGTCGCCGTTCTGGATGTTGTAGACGGTGTCCGCGCCGCTCCAGAGGTAGACATTCAGGGTGGTCGGCGACGCCGAGTTGGTCGCCGTCACCGTGGTCCAGCGGCCGGCGCCCGCGCCCAGATTCGTGCCGGCCATCACCAGGCTGTCCGCGCCGCTGGCCGCGGCCTGCGAGAACGTGGCCGTGTCGGCCGTGGCGTTGCCGTAACCGGCCTGGGCGATGTCGGCCCGCATCATGCTGAGCGCCAGGTTGACGTCGCTCTGCACCATGGTCATGCTTTGGATCGAGGTCGCTGAGCGCATCTGGCTGACCATCACGGCGGCCATCGAGGCGCCCAGCACGGTCAGCACCAGCATGGCGACCATCATCTCGATCAGGGTGAAGCCATGGTGCCGGCGGCGTTGCGTATGAGTGGTCATGGCGTTAGCTCCTGATCAGGGTGAACTGGCTGGAGATCGATTTCTGTCGGCCGCCGGTGGTCGTCCAGTTGATGAAGATCTTTATATCCTGGGTGTTGTTGACGACATCGCCAACGATGTTCCAGCGAATGCCGTAGAGGCCGTTGGTGATGTTGTAGTCCCCGGTGGTGTTGTCGTCGAGGTCGTTGGCCGTGCTGTCGGGGTTGGTGCGCCAGGTGGCAGAGGTCGGCAGGGTGTGCAGCTGTTCCACCATGTTGGTCATCAGGTTGCGGGCCTGCAGCGTCCGGGTGTTCTCGCGGGCGTAGCCG
>DATJQG010000101.1:0-4643 GCA_035506015.1 Candidatus Edwardsiibacteriota bacterium | reverse complement strand
GGGCGATCATCGAGGCCGAGCGCTGCAAGCTGTCGCGGTTCGACAAGGCCGAGGTGGTCGACCTCAAGTGATGCTGATGTCCCCGTCATTCTGAGAGCCACAGCGTGCCTGGCCATCGAAGAATCTTCACCGAGATCCTTCGATTTGTCAGGCGGGAAGTGCGACTCAGGATGACGATCGTAAGAAAATGATAATTAAATCATAGAGGAGACGACCATGGGATTCATCCCGATCGAGCAGCTGTTGAAGGGCGTCGAGAACAAGTACATGGCCGTGCTGGTGGCGGCCCGCGAGTCGCGGCGGCTCAACGATATGCGGCGGGCCGGCAAGATCGACATCACGGCCAAGCCGATCACCATGTCGCTGGAGCGGATGCGGGACGGCGCGGTGGTGTTCAAGCATGAGCAGCAGCCCCAGTAGACCGACCGTCGTCCTGGGCGTCACCGGGAGCATCGCGGCCTACAAGGCGCTGGACCTGGTCTCGCGGCTGCGCAAGAAGGACATCGAGGTGATCGCGGTGATGACCCGCAGCGCCCGCGAGCTGGTGGGGCCGGCCTCGTTCGAGTCGCTGTCCGGCAACGCGGTGGCCATCGACCTGTTCCCGAAGGAAAAGCCGCAGCGGATCGAGCACATCGCGCTGGCTGCGCGGGCCGACGTGCTGGCCATCGTGCCGGCCACGGCCAACATCATCGGCAAGGCGGCCTACGGCATCGCCGACGACCTGCTGTCGACCGTGATCATGGCGTGCACCGCGCCGGTGGTCTGCGCGCCGGCCATGAACACCACCATGTGGCACAGCGCCGCGGTGCGGCAGAACGTCAAGACGCTGCGATCGCGCGGCTGGACCATGGTCGACCCCGCCGAGGGCCGGCTGGCCTGCGGTGACGAGGGCAAGGGCACGCTGGCGCCGGTGGAACAGATCGAGGCCGAGATCCTGAAGCTCCTCGGCTGGACGGACGACCTCAAGGGCGTCCAGGTGCTGGTCACGGCCGGCCGCACCGAGGAACAGATCGACCCGGTGCGCTACCTCTCCAACCGCTCGTCCGGCAGGATGGGCTACGCCCTGGCCGCGGCGGCCACGCGGCGCGGGGCTAAAGTCACGCTGATCACGGGCCCGGCCGACGTTGACATCCCCGAAGTAGCGCATGTCAAGCGGGTACAGACCGCGCAGGAAATGTTCGAGGCGGTGGCCACGCACCTGCCGTTCGTCAAAGTGCTGATCATGGCCGCGGCCGTGGCCGACTACCGGCCCGCGACCGAGAGCAAACACAAGATCAAGAAATCCGGCAAGGCTCCGGTCCTGAGATTGTCCGAGAACCCCGACATTCTCAAATACGCCTCAGCGCACAAGAAGACAGGAACTGCCCTGGTCGGCTTCGCGCTGGAGACGGACAACCTGGTGGCCAACGCCACGAAGAAGCTCAAGGCCAAGGGGCTGGACCTGATCGTGGCCAACGACGCGTCCGTGCTGGGCAGCGACGGCAGCAGGGCCGTGCTGATCCCCAAGCAGGGCAAGCCCGTCGACTGCGGCCTGCGGTCCAAGCGGAACCTGGCGAACACCATCCTGGACGCGGTCGCCAAACTGATCGCCAATTCCAAATAACATGGCCGAGAATACACCGCAACATCTGATGCGGCGCTACCTGTACCAGCTGCTGGAGCAGGGCGAGCATGAGCTGCCGATCAAGCTGGCGACTCCGCCGCGAAGCGCTGTATCGCAGGTCATACCGGCCCGTGCGGCTTTACCCCAGGCAGCGCCGAAGGAGAAGGTCGTGCTGGGCCGACCGGTGATCCCGGCATCGTCGGGGAACAAGGCGGTGGAGCTTGAAACCTTCCGCGCCGAGATCTGCAACTGCCAGCAGTGCGCGCTGGGCAAGCGCCGCAAGAAGTTCGTGTTCGGCGACGGCGACCCCGACGCCAAGATCGTGTTCGTGGGCGAGGCGCCGGGCGAGGAGGAGGACAACCAGGGCAGGCCGTTCGTGGGCGCGGCCGGCCAGCTGCTGACCAAGATCATCGAGGCCATCAAATTCAGGCGGGACGAGGTCTTCATCTGCAACATCCTGAAGTGCCGGCCGCCGGGCAACCGCGACCCCGAGCCCGGCGAGGTGGCGGCCTGCGAGCCCTACCTGATCAGGCAGCTCGACATCATCCAGCCGGTGGCGATCTGCGCGCTGGGCAAGCACGCCGCGCAGACGCTGCTCAAGACGCTGGTCCCGATCTCCAAGCTGCGGGGCCAGGTCCACTACTACCATGACATCAAGCTGATCCCGACGTTCCACCCGGCGGCGCTGCTGCGCAACCCGTCGTGGAAGCGCCAGACCTGGGAGGACGTCCAGCTGCTGCGCAAGGTCTATGACCAGGAGATAGCCAAATGCCGGAACGCGTGAACCTGCCCGACCGCCTGCCGCCCCAGGCCGTGGAGGCCGAGATGGCGGTGCTGGGCTCGATGCTGATCAACCCCGAGGCCGTGGGCCGCGCCATCGAGGTGATCGGCGACGAGGAGAACTTCTACGCCGCGGCCCACCGCAAGATCTACCGCGCCATGGTGACGCTGTTCGAGAAGAACCAGCCCGCCGACCTGGTGACCGTGGCCGAGGAGCTGCGGCGGCTGAAGTGGCTGGACGACGCCGGCGGCCCGGTCTACCTGACCCAGCTGTCGGACAGCGTGGCCACCGCGGCCAACGTCGAGTACTACGCCCGGATCGTGCTGGAGAAGTCGGTGCTGCGCCGCCTGATCAACTCGGCCACCCAGATCGTGTCCACGGCCTACGACTCCGAGGAGAACGCCGAAGTGCTGCTGGACCAGGCCGAGGACCTGATCTTCTCGATCAAGGAAAAAAGGCTGCGCAAGACCCTGGTGCCGCTCAAGCAGTTCATCCACGACAGCTTCGCCACCGTCGAGCGGCTGTACCACGAGAAGCGCCACATCACGGGCGCCGAGACCGGGTACAAGCAGCTGGACGACATGACGTCCGGCTTCCAGCCGGGCGAGCTGATCATCATCGGCGCCCGGCCGTCGGTGGGCAAGACCGCGCTGGCGCTGAACATCGCCCAGCACCTGGGCATCGAGTCGCACCAGCCGGTGGCCATCTTCAGCCTGGAAATGTCCAAGGACCAGCTGGTGCTGCGGCTGCTGTGCTCCGAGGCCCGGGTCTCCAGCCACCGGGTGCGCACCGGCTACCTGTCGCAGGAGGAGTGGGCGCCGCTGGTCAACGCCGCCGGGTTGCTGCACGACGCGCCGATCTATATCGACGACTCGGCCGGGGCCTCGCCGCTGGAGATCCGCACCAAGGCGCGGCGGCTGAAGGCCGAGGTCGACATCAAGCTGATCATCATCGACTACCTGCAGCTGATGCGCGGCTCCAGCTCGCGGGTGGAGAACCGCCAGCAGGAGATCGCCGAGATCTCGCGCAGCCTCAAGGCCCTGGCCAAGGAGGTCAACGTGCCGGTGCTGGCGCTGTCGCAGCTGTCGCGCGGCTACGAGCAGCGCGGCGAGAACGCCCGGCCGATCCTGTCCGACCTGCGGGAGTCGGGCGCCATCGAGCAGGACGCCGACGTGGTGCTGTTCCTGCACCGCGAGAAGACGGCGTCCGCGGGCCCCGACGACGCGGCGCTGGACGCCCAGCCGATCGAGCTGATCGTGGCCAAGCAGCGCAACGGGCCGATCGGCTCGGTCAAGATGGTGTTCCGCGGCAGCTACACCCGGTTCGACGAGCGCTCGGACCGCGACGAGCCGGGCGGCTACTGAGCAACGCAACGACGGCGCGGCGATGAGCTCGATCGTACGCAGGCAACTGGCAACCGTGGGCGAAGCCACCCTCACCATGCTGCAGGAATGGGGGGCGGCTTTTTTCCTGTTCGGCCGGATCCTGGGCTCGCTGCGGCTGGCGGCCAGGAACGGCCGGCTGGTGCTGCAGGAGATGATGGCCTTCGGCATCGCCTCGCTGCCGCTGGTGCTGTTCTCGGCCGTGTTCACCGGGATGGTGGCCGCGGTCCAGGCCGCCTACCAGATGCAGGGGCTGGTGCCGCCGATCTGGCTGGGCGCGGGCATCTGCCGCGCGGTGCTGATCGAGCTGGGGCCGGTGCTGACCGCGCTGGTGGTGGCCGGCCGGGTGGGGGCGGGCATCGCGGCAGAGCTGGGCACGATGCGGGTCACCGAGCAGATCGACGCGCTGGAGACCATGGCCATCGACCCGGTGGGGTTCCTGGTGATGCCGCGGTTCGTGGCCGGCGCGGTGATGGCCCCGGTGCTGACGGTCTTCGCCAACACCGTGGCCCTGCTGGGCGGCTGGGCGGTGTCGGTGGCCTCGGTCGGCATCTCGACCCAGCTCTACCTGGACGGCCTGCGGTTCCATTTCCATAGCCGCGACCTGACCGGCGGCATCATCAAATCGGTGTTCTTCGGCATCATCATCGCGACGTCGGGCTGCTTCTACGGCTTCGGGGCCGAGGGCGGCGCCAAGGGCGTGGGGACGGCCACCACCAAGGCGGTGGTCGCCGCTGCGGTGTTGATCCTGGTGTTCGACTACATGATTTCGGCGTGGATTTTTAGGTGACTTTCACCGGAAGCGCACCCGCACTCGAAATGGTATCCGCGATCTGAATACGGAGGATTGAACCATGGACATGTTCGCACGCAACAC
>DATJQG010000100.1:0-2190 GCA_035506015.1 Candidatus Edwardsiibacteriota bacterium | reverse complement strand
CAGGCGCTTGCCGGGCATGGCCAGCCGGGCGACCGCATAGGCGGCCATAGAGGCAAACACCACGGCAATGAACGTGGCGATCAGGCCGATCCCGATCGAGTTGAGCAGCGGCCGGACGAACGTCGAATTGGTCAGGATTCCGCTGTAGTTTCCCCAGGTCCATTGCGCGGGCCAGAAGCTGGGGTCGGTGATCGCCGCTGGCGTCTTGAACGACAGCGATGCGATCCACAGCAGCGGGATAGCTATGACCACGAAGGTGACAGCGTTTGCCGCTCCCCAGCCCGCCTTCTGCCTGGTAGTAGTAGCCATCAGTGCCTCACTTCGCCAAGTCCGCGCCGGGGGCCTTGACCCCGAAGCCCCAGATGAACACGGCCGCCATGATCGCCACGCAGATGAAGATCAGGATCGAGATGGCCGACCCGATGCCCAGGTTCAGCGCGCTGAACAGGTTGTCGTAACCGAGGATGGAGACCGAGTAAGTGTTGTGGCCGCCGCCGGTCAGGACGTAGATGTTGTCGAAGATCCGGAACGCATCCGCGCCCCTGAACAGCAGCGCGACCAGGATGGCCGGCTTCATCAGCGGCAGCGTGATCCGGGTAAAGCGCTGCCAGACGGTCGCCCCGTCCACCCTGGCCGCCTTCTCCAGATCCCCAGGCACCTGGGCGAGCCCGGACAGCAGTAGCAGCGCCATGAAAGGCGTGGTCTTCCACACCTCGGCCAGGATGATGATGGCCAGCGACGGGACCGTCGAGGTCAGCGGCGCGCTGTTGCTGAACAGCGCCGAGAGGTAGCCTTCGTTGGGAGTCCACGCGTACAGCCAGCCGTAGGCGGCGGCGACGGTCACGATCCCGTACGGGATCAGCGCCACCGTACGCATGAAGCCGCGGCCGAATATCGTCCGGAACATGACCTGTGCCAGCGCCATGCCGAGCACCAACTCGAAGAGCACCGAGAAGATGGTGATGATCACCGTCACCTTCAGCGCTTGCCACCAGTACGGAGAGCTGAGCACCGCCCCGTAGTTGCTCAGCCCGACGAACTTGACCGCGTTAGGGAACGCCAAGTTGTACCTCTGCAGGGACAGGTAGACGGCGTAGCAAATGGGATACGCGGCGACGCCGATCATGACGATGACGGCCGGGGCGCATAGCAGCAGGCCTAGCTTGCGCTCGGCCCGCGCGCCCTCGGACAGTGGTGGCTTCTTTTTCCTGTGCCAGTGCCTGGCCGGCGCCTCCGTCGGTGCGGCGACAGCAACCGTCTGGGTGCTCGTACTCATCGGGCCGTTCCTTTCCTGGCGGCCTGTCCGCGGCCTGCTGCGAGGTGGCTCACGGAATCAGCCCCTTCTGCTGTAGGGCATCGCTGACCTCGCCGGCCATGCTTGTCGCGGTGCTCACCGGATTGATGCTGGCCGGCGGCGAGACCAGGTGCGAGATGTCGATGGACAGGACCTGGTAGTCGGGCGTCTCCGGCCGCACGCTGGCGTTCTCCAGCCCCTGCAAGATCTCTGCGTGGAACGGATAGTCGGCGAACATGGCCGGATCGCTGTACAGGCTGGCCAGGGTCGGCGGGAGGCCGCCGACCGTAGCGCTCTCCAGCTGGCTGGCCGCATCCCGCAGGCACAGCGCGGCCTGGAAGGCGAGCCCGGGATACCTGGAGTACGCGCTGACCGCGAGGTCGGTGCCGCCGATGGTCACGTGCGCCGGCGTGCCCCGGACGAGCTCTGGGTAGGGTGCCCACTTGAAGTTCTTGAACATCTGCGGGTCGTCGGCCTTCATCGACGGATAGACGAACGGGTAGTTCAGCTCGAAGGCCGCGGTCCCCGCCTCCATAGCCAGCCGGTTCTCGTTCTCCTGCTGGACACCCAGCGACGGGTCGGCGACACCCGACGTCGCGAGCCGCTTCATCATGCTCAGCGCGGTCACTGCCGGCGCGCCCAGCGACACGCCCTGCGCGTTGGCCGTCAGCGCGCTGCCCCCGGCGCTGGCCAGCATCGTGTTGAACCAGACGGTTGCGCCCTCATACTGCGCGCCCTGGATCTCGATGTAATGCGGCTTCCCCTCCCGGGCCAGCTGGATCGAGTCGTCGATCATCTGCGCCCAGGTAACCGGTGGGGTTTTGACCAGGTCGGACCGGTACCACAGCAGCTGGGTGTTGCTGAAGTCGGGCACCGCGACGAGCTGGTTGTGCCAG
>DATJQG010000099.1:0-3780 GCA_035506015.1 Candidatus Edwardsiibacteriota bacterium | reverse complement strand
AGTCGCAAGCCCGCAACCGCTACACGTTCTTCGCGAGCGCCGCCAAGAAGGAAGGCCTTCAACAGATCGCCGATATCTTCTTGGAGACGGCCGAGAACGAGAAGGAGCACGCCAAGCTGTTCTTCAAGCACCTGGAGGGCGGCGACGTGGAGATCACGGCCTCCTACCCCGCCGGCCGGATCGGCACCACCAAGGAGAACCTCGAGGCCGCGGCCGCCGGCGAGAACATGGAGTGGACGGCCATCTACTCGGACTTCGCCAAGACCGCCCGCGACGAGGGCTACCCGGAAGTCGCGACCACGTTCGAGCAGATCGCCAAGGTGGAAAAATTCCACGAGAGCCGCTACCGCAAGCTGATCAACAACGTGGCCAACGGCGAGGTGTTCAAGAAGAAGTCGGCGACCAAGTGGCACTGCATCAACTGCGGCTACGTCCACGAGGGGCCCGAAGCGCCGCAGAAATGCCCGGCCTGTCAGCATCCCCAGGCCTATTACGAGGTCCTGGCCGAGAACTTTTAACCGAATGAACCCCGCCCGTCTCCCCTCCCCTCGAGGGGAGGGGCAGGGGAGAGGTCATCAGATATGCCATTGACGCTGAGCTGGGTCAAGGACCTGCAGTTCGTGGCCGAGGACGACCAGGGCCACGGCATCGTGATCGAGTCGCGCAAGGACGGCGCGGCCGCCGGCTTCACCCCGATGCAGCTGGTGCTGCTGGCCGCGGCCGGTTGCATGGCCATGGACGTGGTGTCGATCCTGCAGAAGAAGCGGCTGCCGTTGCAAAAGTTCCGGGTGCTGATGGACGGCGACCGCGCGCCCGAGCACCCCAAGCGCTACACCGAGATGCGCTTCACCTACGAGGCCTACGGCGACATCCCCAAGGAAGCGGTGGACGAGGCCATCAGGATGTCCGAGGAAAAATACTGCTCGGTCTCGGCCACGCTCAAGAACGCGCCGCGGATGGTGATCACCAGCAAGGTGGTCAAGGCATGAGCGTCGTCCTGCGGGCCGCGCTGGGCGCCATCGCCGGCGGCGCCGTCGGCTTCCTGTACTACAAGGTCATCGGCTGCCGCAGCGGCGCCTGCCCCATCGCCGGGAACATGTGGGTCAGCACGCTGTGGTGGGCGCTGATCGGCGGCCTGCTGCTGTCGGGCTACAAGAACTAGCCAATCAACAATTCAAGAAGGATGGTGCGATGAGAAGGTATCTTCCGCTGCTCGCCCTGGCGCTGCTGGTGCTCTCGGCCACGGCCTGCAAGCCGGCCGCGTCCGGCAAGACCGAAACCGCCGCCGGTGCGGCCAACCAGCTCCCGTGGCTGGCGTTCGATAAGGCCCTGGCCCAGGGCTCGTCCGACGGCAAGTTCGTGGTGGTCGACTTCTACACCGATTGGTGCCACTGGTGCAAGGTGCTCGACGCCAAGACCTACCCCGATCCCGCGGTCCAGGCGGCCTTCGCCAAGAGCTTCGCGCTGGCCAAGGTCAACCCCGAGAAGGACAATGGCCCCTACCAGTACAAGGGCAGATCCGTCAGCGGCGCCGACCTGGCCAAGGAATTCAACGTCCAGGGCTACCCCACCTCGGTGTTCCTCGACAAGGACGGCAACGTCTGCGGGCAGTTCGCCGGCTACGTCCCGCCCGAGACCTACGTCAAGATCCTCGACTTCATCGCCGCTGGCGATTATAAAAAGCAAAGCCTTGACGATTTCATCAAGGGATTGCCCCAATGAAACGCTTGGTCTGGGCCGCCGTCGCGCTGCTGGCCCTGGCCGGGGCGGCGTTCGGCCTGTACCGCGGCGAGGCGAAACAGATCTACGCCAACGCCCGCGCCATCTGCTATTCGTGCATCGGCCTGGAATGACGCTGCGCGTCTCGCGTTTTACGATTCACATTTCACCAACGAGGTGAGCTATGGCCGTTATCGCTGTCGGCGCCCCCGCGCCCGATTTCACGCTGAAGGACCAGCACAACAAGGAATTCAAGCTGTCGGATTTCCGCGGCAAGCGCGTCCTGCTGTCCTGGCACCCGCTGGCCTTCACCAAGGTCTGCACCAAGCAGATGCAGTCGCTGGAGAAGAACGTCAAGGCCTTCGCCAAGCTGAACACCATCCCCGTCGGGATGAGCGTCGACACCGTCCCCAGCAAGCACGCCTGGGCCAAGGCCATCAAGGTGAAGCAGTTGCGGATGCTGTCCGACTTCTGGCCCCACGGCGCGGTGGCCGACACGTACGGCATCTTCCGTCCCGAGGGCTTCTCGGAGCGCGCCAACGTCATCGTCGGCGAACAGGGGCAGGTGCTGTGGGCCAAGGTCTATCCAATGCGGGAATTACCCGACGTCAAGGAGCTGCTGGCCGTCCTCGCCAAAAAATAGGGTAATGCAAAACGCCGGTCGTATGACCGGCGTTTATCCTGTCCCCGCAGCCGCGGGGCCTACATCTTCCAGCTGAACGCATAACGGCAGCAGGCGCCGCCGCTGGCCCGGCATTCCTCCTCGGTGATGGCGACATCCCTGGCGCCGCACTGCCGCAGCGCTTCCTTGTACCAGCCGATCACGGTCAGGCAGTCGGGCGCCGAAAAGGTCTCGGCGTCGAAGGTGGTCAGCACACCGGAGCACGGCCCGGTCTCGCGGTACTCGCGGCGGCCGGTGTCGTAGTAGTAGTGGTAGATCATGTCGGCCTTGCGCAGGAAGGCCTGGGGGTCGCCCGGCGTCAGGAATTTCTTATGCATCTGCGACAGGCTCTTCTGGGCCGATTTGACGCCCAGCTCCTCGAACACGCCCGGGTCGCCCTTGCCCAGTACGCTGACGATGGTCTTGTCCAGCCGGTCGCCCAGTTCGAACGGGAACCACGCGGTCGCCAGGATCGACCCCTCCAGCGACCGCCGCTCATCGCCCGGCAGCGCCGCCAGCACCTGCTCCCAGCCCGCGTCGCCGAAGTGCTCCTTGACGAAGTCGCGCCGCGCCGCGATGATGTTGCCCTTGATCTTCATGATGCCCGCTGGAAGTATCTGTTGATCAGTGCCAGGTTGCGCTCGTCGCAGCCGTCGAACGCGGCCGGCAGGTTGGAGTCGATGTCCAGCACGGCCCGCAGCGCGCCCGCGCCGTCCATCACCGGGACGACGATCTCGGAGCGGGTGCTGCCCGAGCAGGCGATGTGGTGCGGCACGGCGGCGACGTCCGGCACGTTGATCACCCGCAGCTCCCGCGCGCACTGGCCGCAGACGCCGCGGTCGAACGGGATCACCAGGCAGCCGTGCGAGCCCTGGTACGGGCCGACCTTCAGGGTCCGGTTGCCCACGTTGCGGTAGAACCCCACCCAGTGGAAGGTGTCGAAGCTGTTGTACAGCTCGCAGCTGATGGTGGCCATCAGCGCCACGGCGTCGGTCTCCCCGGCGCACAGCGCATCGAGCCGCCGGAACAGCTCCTCGTAGCTCTGTTGTTTGTTCTCGCTCATGGTACCCATTGTAAGCTACTCAACGCGCGGTGTCAAGTCATCGGCGAAGAGACCGCGCAAGATTGCAGAAACCGAGAGGAACGATCATGGATGTCAAGACCGCCATCGAGACCCGCCGCGCCTACCGCTCGCTCGACCCCGCGCCGATCGACGAGGCGCTGGTGCGCGATTTGGCGCACTGCGCAAGTTTAGCGCCCTCCTGCTTCAACAAGCAACCCTGGCGCTTCGTCTTCGTCTACGGCAAGGACGCGCTGGCCAAGATCAAGGACGCCTTCTCGCCCGGCAACGCCTGGTGCAGGGACGACTCGATGGTGGTCGCCGTGTTCAGCAAGAAGGA
>DATJQG010000098.1:0-4528 GCA_035506015.1 Candidatus Edwardsiibacteriota bacterium | reverse complement strand
GGATTATCGGTCGGAAGGATTATTAATATATTTCCAATTCCTGTGGTTGGTGTCGAAAATAGCTTCATGCAGAGTGAATCATTGGTGTCCAAATAGTGTCCATAGTGGGTATAAAATGAGCTGAAACCGTGGGAATTAGTGTAAAGAAAGAGCGGGACTTATCTCTAAGTCCCGCTTCGTATTACATTGTTATTCAGTAGGTTCCGTATCGTCATCCGGAAGCTTTAGCAAACCGCCGCCTTCGGCCACTCGGCCACCCCTCCACTTATGAATGCAATTTTACACCACAACCGATAAAAAATCAATTGCTTTCTTAATGCTCCGAATCGTCACGGTGAAAGGTGCGGCCCTTATAACAACGGCTCCCGGTGTTTTCATCGGGTTTTTCAAGTGTCTTCCTTGTTCCGTGTCGCGGCGTATTGAGCTGCTGCGAAGCCGGACCCGCCCCCAGGTCCCGCTTCGCCAGGTGCAGCCACTGCGATGATCGAACGCGTCATCCTGCGGTATCGGTCACCGCCCCTCCACCCATTGCCGGCCGCACAGCACTTTGTATGCGCAGTTGCCGCATTCCTCGGCCGGGTCCCAGGTATCAGCAAACGGCACCGCCGCGTCCTTGATCTCGCGGATCAGCGTGATCACCGCCTGCCGGTAGGCCTCGAACATCGGCGCCCTGTCCGCGCCCTGCGGGAACAGTGGTTTGCGGGCGATCTCCATCTCTCCCAGCAGCAGCAGCTCGCTGTCGATGGATCCCGCCGGCACGCCCCCGTGCCTGGCCGAATAGAGCATGATGTAGAATGGCAGCTGCACCGAGCGCAGCCATCGCGGCCACTGCTCCCGCCCCTGCCCGACGAAGGATTTGTACGAGGGGTACTTCCACCCCATAGTCTTGTAATCGACGATGACGATCCGGCCGTCCCTTGAATCGACCCGGTCAAGCTTGCCGAACAGCGGCACTCGGCCCGCTCCCGGCAGGTCCACCGTCACCGCATATTTCTCCTCGCACGCCAGCACCGTGAATCCCGGCTGCTCGCGGTGGTAGGCCAGCACCTGGGCCATCCGCGCCCTGACCTGCGCCTTGATCAGGTAGACGCCGCCGTCCTGGTCCGCGCCGTACTTGGCGGCGAAGATCTGGTCGACGATCCGCGCCATCGTCTTCTCGTCGCTCCGGTCGACCGTGAAACGAGCGCCCTTCTTGGTCACGAAGAAAGCGCTGAGGATATCGTGCGCCAGCGTGCCGATCTCCGAGGCCTCGACGCCGGCCGACACCTCGTCCTTCTCTTGGATCCGCGCCAGGTACTGGTGGAAGAACCTCAGGTTGCAGCGCAGATAGGTGTCCAGCATCGTGGCGCTGTAGGTCAGCCGGGACACGGCTTCCATCATCGCGCCGGTCTTGGCGATCGGGCTGGGCGGACGCTGGGTGAACGCCGCCGCGAAATGCACCGGCTGCTGGACCGCGGCGCCCAGTGACTGCTGCGTCCGCTCCTGATCCCAGACCAGCGTCTCCACAAAGCGGCTGCGCTGCGCGCCCCCGCCCTGGCTGTAGCAGAGCACGACCTGGTCGGCGCCGGCCAGCAGGTTCTCGAAGTGGTACTGGTCGATCAGCTCGCGGTCGCGCGCGGTGGGCAAGCCCAACGATTGGCGCAGGGCCTGGGGCAGCACCGTGTCCACGGCGCCGCCGCCCGGCAGCACGCCCTCGTTGGCATCCAGCAGCACCACGGTGCTGAACACCAGGTCGCGGGTCTCCCAGAAGCCCAGCACCTGCAGGCCCGCCAACGGCGTGCCCGGGAAGGTGACGGTGAGCTGCCCGACGAACCGCTCCAACAGGCCGAAGTATGTCCGGGTCTCCTCGAACTGCTCCTGGGCCAACAGCGAGCTTCGCAGCTGCGCCAAGGCGGACAGCATCTGCTGGAAGAACCGGGCGGCATAGGGGTGCGCGTTGGCCCGGCTGTCGGTGGAGACCAGCGAAACCAGCGCCAGCAGCTTCTCAGCGAAATCGGCCACGGACGTGATCTGCTCGAATGGCCGCAGCATGGCATCGTGGATGTGCCGTAGATGGGCATACATCTCCTGGACCGAGGTGCCCTGCTCCACCAGCCCCGCCAGCTTCCGCTCGACCCGTTCGCGGATGACGACGTCGTTTTCGATCTCGTCCAGCGACACCAACCGGCGGGCCAGTTCGTTGAGCGCCTCCTCGATGCCGTGCAGCAGGATCCGGGTGGGGTAGCTGGCGCCGCCGATGGCGATGTTCTTGACGTAGGGATGCAGCATCAGCCGCAGGTAATCCCCCAGGAAGTACTTGCCGCCCTCGCTGCCCTCGCAGGCGCTGGCCAGCGCCTGCAGCAGGCCCCACAGCGGCGTGCGCGACAGCGGGTAGCCCATCGAGATGTTCCAGCCGGGCCCCAACCGCGACAGCGTATGGTGGATCACCGGGAACACGGTTTCGGGCCGCGGCAGCACCAGCACCGTGTCCGACAGGTCGTGGCCGGGCTTGATCACGTTGTTGGCGGCCATGACCTGGCCATGGCTGTCGTTGGCCCGCAAATAGGAGATGACCGGGGCCTGGCGTATCGACTCCTCCACCGGCGGTGCGAGCTGCAGCCGCTGCAGCGTCCGTTCGATGCCCGGCCCGGATCGCAGGACCAACACCGTCCCGGGTCGGGCCAGCAGCGCCTTGACGATCTTCTGCTCGGCGCCGGACAACATGAAGAAGCCGGCGAGTATCACCTGCCGGTAGCGTGAAAGATCGAGCTCCGCGACGCGATCGGCCACGCTGACATACCGGGAGGAACGGGTGGAGAGGTTCTGGCGCGTCAGTTCCCGGTAGAAGCCCTGGTACCACTCGGAGAGATGCTCCAGCTGCCTGCCGAAGGCCTCGGGCAGCGGTTCCTGGGCCAAGGCTTGCACCCCTTGCAGCGCCGTGGCCGTGACCCCCTCGATGTGCAGCTGCTCGAAATCAGAGAACAGCTTGAATCCCCAGGCCAAAAACTCCTCCATCAGCAGGGGCGAATCCGCCCCGCCGGGCAGCCGGCGGTCGGCATGGAGCTGGTAGATCAGCGCCGCGCCATCGGCGGCGGTGATCAGCCGCTGTCCGCAGCCCAGGGCCTCGGCCTGCTCGGCCACCCAATCGTCGATGGTGTACATCCCGGGGGCCTGCAGGGCGCGCCCGGCCCGCCTTGCCAACTCGCGCGCCAGGAACATCAGCGGCCGCTCGTTGGGGAATATCACCAGGCTCCGCTCCGCCCCATGGCCGGACGTTTCGATCAGGCTGGCGACGCGCGATACCAGGTCGCTGCCCGATGCCATCAGTATTGACGTGCTCATCCCCGGACCTCGCTTTCCGTGCCGTCCCAATAGATCAACCGGCCCGAGATGACGGCCCCGGGATGGGCCTGGGAGAGCACCTCCAGATAGCGCCGCACCTGCTCCTGATGCTGCGCCGTGGCCCGGGGCGACTCGCCCCCGGTTTTAAAATCGATCACCGTCAACCCCTGGCCGTCGCACACCAGGCGGTCCATCCGCACGATGTGGCCGTCCCGGTCGATGAACTCCACCTCCCGCTGCACCGTGCGCCCCGCCTGCGGTGCGAACCAGCGAGCCACCTGCGGCCGGGCCAGGAAGGTTCCCACCTCCGCTGCCAGCACGGCCGGGTCGGCGTCCGGCAGCAGATCGCGGCTGGCCGCCACCAGGTTCCCGATCATGCTGCCGGGGTCATCGGGCAGCAGCTCGATGCCCTGGAGCACCCGGTGGAAGAACTCGCCCCGCCGGGTCTCAGCGAGGCGCGCCGCGTTCCAGGGGTCCTGGCGCTGCCATTCGCAGGGCAGCTCGTCGGTCGGCACGGAAGCGGGGACGTGCGGCGGCACCGCCGCCATGTCCCGGGCCTTGCGGGGCGAGCCGCGCCGGCCGTCCTCGAACACCGGGAACAGCAGCGCATAGGCCGATTGCTTGCCGTTCTTGCCCGGGCCCGGGAAGCTCACCAGGTTGTGCAGCTCGTCGGCGGCGCGGGTGCAGGCCACGTAGAGGCTGTTGAGTTCCTGCACCTCGCCGTCGGCCTCGAACTCGTCCTTGAGGATCCTGAGGTCCGGCGAGAAACCCGCCGTGTGCCCGGCGATCCGATCGGTCAGCCGGTAGACGGTGATCGCCCCTCCCTCCTTGCGGTAATAGGCGTCCGGTCCCTTGCGGCGGTCGTCCGAGAGCAGATTGATCACCACCGGGAAGCCCATGCCCTTTGCCTTGTAGAACGTCATCAGCTGGACGCCCTGCATGTGTTCGGGAAGCTCCAGCCCGAAATGGTCGCCGTTGTCCTTGGCGCAAATGTCCAGGAAATCCCGGACCGAGGTGATGCCGTCCGCTTCCAGCTGGTTGACCGCCTCCAGCAGTTTCAGCAGGGCCGCGGCCTCGTCCGGGAAAGTCCTGAAGACGTCGAACCGGCCCACCGCCAGGCAGAGCAGGTCGTAGACCGGCGAGAATCCCACCAGCTGGTAGAGCTGCTTGAAGTACCGTTCCCAAATCCGTCGGAACGGCGCGTCCT
>DATJQG010000097.1:0-2897 GCA_035506015.1 Candidatus Edwardsiibacteriota bacterium | reverse complement strand
AGTCCGAGTTGGAGACCAGCGTGTACTTGTCCAGCGCCGACAGCCGCCAGTTCATCGGCGGGTCGGACGACAGCCCGGTCTCCATGGCGAAGATCTGTTCCGTCTGGTCCTCGAAGCAGTCCTCCACCGAGTCGAAGCCGGAGTTGGAGCCGAACAGCGAGAAGTGCGGCGTCCAGATGTGGGCCGGCACCACGAAGTTGGCGGGGTCGGCCTTCATCACCAGCTCCACCAGGCGCGAGGCGAAGATCGGCAGGATCGGCCGGCCGTCGACGTCGAGCGAGGCCATCGAGCGCAGGTGGCGGTTGAGCTCCTCCACCGCGGCCAGCGAGGGCGAGACCACCAGGTTGTGGATCTTGCGCACCTTGCCGTGCTTGGTGAAGATGTTGTTGACCTCGGCCGTCAAAATGAAGTCCACGCCCTTGTAGTGGTACAGCCCGTTGTTGCGCGGCTCCAGCTTGAACTTCAGCTCCTTGAACCAGGCCGGGTGCGTGAAGTCGCCCGTGCCCACCAGGTTCAGGCCCTTGTACTTGGCCCACTCGGCGATGTGGTCCAGGTCCATGTCCGGGCTGGTGGCCCGGCTGTACTTGGAGTGGATGTGGAGATCGGCGAAGAATTTCATATCGGGGGTGTTCCCTTTTCTGGTATCGTCATTCTGAGCACGGCGCCCTGCCCTGCTCTCGAAGAATCTGCCCTCGCTGGTTGAGATCCTTCAATGGTCAGGCGCGATGCCCGTTTCAGGATGACGCGATACGCGATCGTTCTATTATTTGTACGCCGCGACCATGATCCGCGTGGTGTTGGCCAACGGCGGCTCCAGCGTGCCGTGCTTGAACATCTCGAACCGCCTGAACCCGGCCTTGGTCAGCAGGGTCTCGATCTCCAGCAGCTCGAAGGCCCGCTCCTGGTGCAGCTCCGTCAGTTTGCGATAGTTCTTGCCCTGCGGCACGAACAGCGTCAGCTGCAACTCGGCCGTGGAGCTGCCGACGTCGTAGCGGTGCCGCCACACCGAGGTGATGCCGCGGTCCTCGCGCACCTCCAGCCGGCCGTTCCAGTACTCGGACAGCGCGTAGACGCTGTTGATGTCGAACAGGAACAGCCCGTCCGGCTCCAGCGCCTTGTGGGCGCGCTGGAAGCACTCGGTCAGCTCGTCGTTGCGCATGATGTAGTTGACGCTGTCGAACAGCGAGGTCACCACGCGGCACGGTTTCCTGACCGTGAAGCTGCGCAGGTCGCCCTCGTGGAATTTCACCGGCGCCTTGTGCCGGCCGGCCTTGTCGCGGGCGATCTTGAGCATCTCGGGCGACGAGTCGATGCCGGTGACCGCGAAGCCGGCCCTGGCCAGCAGCAGCGCCATGGTGCCGGTGCCGCAGCCCAGGTCCAGCAGCTCGGCGTCGGCGGGCAGGTTGGCGCGCTTCACCAGGTCGGCGATGTAGCGCGCCCACTGCTCGTAGTCCACGTCCTTCATCAGCAGGTCGTAGTAGGGCGCGATCTGCGAGAAGGGCTGGCACTCGCAGCCTTTCTTCTGCCTATGGCGGAGGAGGTTGATCATGTTCGCTGTCGGTTGTTCTTCATGTCATCGCGAGCCGGGCTACCCGCCACTGCGTGCACGGCGATCCAGGATGCTGGATTGCTTCGCTTGTGCGGCACGGAGCCGGACTCGCAATGACGGGGGCCAGGGCTCAGTTGCCGTATCCCAGCTCGAAGGCCTTGACGTTCATCGCCACGGTCTTGGGCGGCACCCGGGCGCTGATGGTGGTGATCCAGGTGTCCTTGGGCAGGTCCAGCTGCTTGGCCAGCGCGCCCAGCAGCACGATGTTGATGGTCTTGGCGCTGCCGGCCTGCTCGGAGAGCTTCAGCCCGTCGCAGAGGATGGTCTTGGCGATCTGCTTTTTGATGTCAGCAACGATATCCGCAGGATATTCGGCCTTGCCGGTGGCCACGGTCATCGGCATCACCTGCTGCCGGTTGATGATCACCGTGCCGCCGGGTTTGAGGAAATCCAGGTAGCGCGCGGTCTCCATCTCCTCGAACGACAGGATGGCGTCGGCCTCGCCGGCCCGGATCAGCGGCGAGTTGACCTTGTCGCCGTAGCGCACGTGGCTGACCACGCTGCCGCCGCGTTGCGCCATGCCGTGGACCTCGCTCTTCTTGGCGTCCAACCCGGCCGCGATCGCGGCCTCGGCGATGATGTCGCCCGCCAGCAGCACGCCCTGTCCGCCGACGCCGCAAATTAGGATATTAACTGTCTTCATTATTTCACTTTCGACATTATGACGTTCAACGGGGCACTGTTACCGTTTCATGGCCTTCTTGGGACAGAGCGAGGCGCAGACCTCGCAGCCCGTGCAGAAGATGGGGTCGATCCGCGACTTCTTCTTTTTCCCGTCGAACGAGATGGCCGGGCAGCCCAGCTTCAGGCACAGCTTGCAGCCGATGCACAGGTCCTCGTCCACGTGCAGCGCCGGTTTGAAGCTCTTCTCGATCAGGATGCAGGGCGATTTGGCGATCACCACCGACACGCCGGGATGGTTGACCGCGGCCTTGATCGCGGCCTCGGTGGCCTTGAGGTCCAATGGGTCGACGATCGTGACGTCCTTGACGCCGCAGGCTTTGCAGATATCTTCCAGCGACAGCACCGGCGACGCCTGGAGCTGCAACGTCTTGCCCGAGCCCGGGTTCTGCTGGTGCCCGGTCATGGCCGTGATCCGGTTGTCCAGAATGACCACGGTGCCCTGGGCGTTGTTGTAGACCATGTCGATCAGGCCCGTGATGCCCGAGTGGAAGAACGTGGAGTCGCCGATCACGGCCACGGTCTTCTTGGCCATTTCCGGCCCCAGAGCCTTCTCCAGCCCCATCGCCGCGGTCACCGATCCACCCATGCAGATCACGGTGTCCAT
>DATJQG010000096.1:0-3013 GCA_035506015.1 Candidatus Edwardsiibacteriota bacterium | reverse complement strand
CAACAGTGCGGTCGAGAAGATCGTATTGGTCAAATAAAGAATGAACATCACCTACAACTGGCTCAAAGAGCTCGTGCCGTTCACCTGGACGGTCGCTGAACTGCGCGACAAGCTGACCTTCTCGGGCGTCGAGGTCGAGGCCGTCGAGGACATCGGCGGCGGCGACCATCGCCTGGAGCTGGAGGTCACGCCCAACCGGCCGGACTGCCTGTCGCTGCTGGGCCTGGCGCGGGAGATCTCGGCGTTGTCCGGGTTGCGGATCAACAAGCCGGACTGCGCGGTCACGGAAACCGGCGGTGATGTCAATTCATTGGCCAAGGTCCGGGTCGAAGACCCGCAGGGCTGCCCGCGCTACGTGGCGCGGGTGATCAGCGGCGTCCGGGTTGCCGAGTCGCCGGAGTGGCTGAAGAATAAACTCATCGGCATCGGGCTGCGGCCGGTCAACAACGTGGCCGACATCACGAATCTCGTGCTGTACGAGCTGGGCCACCCGATGCATGCCTTCGATCTCGATAAAGTATCGGAGCATACCATCGTGGTGCGCCGGGCCAAGCAGGGCGAAGCCCTGACCACCATCGACGGCGTGGAACGCAAGCTGGACGCCGGCCACCTCGTCATCGCGGACGCCAAGCGACCGGTGGGCCTGGCCGGCGTGATGGGCGGGCTGGAGAGCGAGATCTCGCCCGCGACCAAGAACGTCCTTTTAGAGAGCGCCTACTTCGACCCGTCGCTGATCCGGCGCGAGAGCCATGCACTCGGGCTGAAGACCGACGCCTCGTACCGCTTCGAGCGCGGCGCCGACCCCAACGGGCTGGAGCGCGCGGCCGACCGCTGCGCCAAGCTGATCGCGCAGATCGCGGGCGGCAGCGTGGCCCAGGGCCGCATCGACGTCTCGGCCCAGAAGTACCAGGCGACCACGCTGACCCTGCGGCCGGAGAAGGCCGACAAACTGCTGGGGATCGCGATCCCGCCGGCCCGCATGGCCGAGATCCTCACCAATCTCGAACTCGACGCCAAACTCGAGCACGGCGTGATCACGGCGACCATCCCCACGTTCCGGCGCGACCTGGAGCGCGAGGCCGACCTGATCGAGGAAGTGGGGCGGATCCACGGCTACGACAACCTGCCGGGCGAGCCGATCGCGCCGTGGGGCGTGCCGGGCCTGCGCCGTCCCAAGGACATCGCGGTGGAACGCGTTTCGCTGGCCATGGCGGCGCTGGGGTTCTCCGAGCACGTCGGCCTGACGCTGATCGACCCGGCCAAGCTGGCAAAGATCCTGACCGCCAAGCCGGGCCAGCTGGTCGAGCTGTCCAACCCGATCTCGGCCGACCTGTCGGTGCTGCGGCCGCTGCTGCTGCCCGACCTGCTGGACGCCGCGCTGCGCAACCTCAACAACGGCATCGCCGACGTCCGGCTGTACGAGGCCGGGCTGGTGTTCGAGCGGGCGGGCGGGGAGCAGCCGCGCCAGTCCTGGCAGCTGGCGGGCCTGGCCTGCGGACGCGCGTCCGGGGCCTGGGACCACAAGGACCGGGACTACGATTTCTTCGACCTCAAGGGCGCGGTGGCATCATTGTTCGCGGCGCTGCAACTTACGGTCGACATTGTCGGCGAGGAAAAGGAAGGCGAAGCCTTCCTGCATCCGGGGCGCCGGGCCGGGCTGATGCTGGGCGGGGCGCGGATCGGCTGCCTGGGCGAGCTGGCGCCGCAGGTGACCAGGGCCTTCGACCTCAAGGCGCGCTGCCACTATTTCCAGGCCGACCTGGAACCGGTGATCGCGGCGCTGGCGGCGGCGCATTCCCAGTTCGCGGAACTGCCCAGGTACCCTGCGTCGCGGCGCGACCTGGCGCTGGTGGTGCGGCAGGACGCGGCCTGCGGGACGCTGGCCGCGGTGATCCGCGAAGCGGGCGGCGCGGCGCTGGGCGACGTCCGGCTGTTCGACCTCTACCAGGGGCCGCAGGTCAAGGCCGGGCACAAGAGCATGGCCTTCGCCCTGACCTTCCGCGCGGCCGACCGCACCCTGACCGACGACGAGGTCAATGCGGCCTGCCAGCAGATCGTCACCGCGCTGCAGCAGCGCGCCGGCGCCGAGGTGCGGACGACCTGAGGACCGTGAAACGTGAATTGTGAATGGTGAATGGGAAATCGTTCATTGTTGAACGTCCATTGTTAATTCATATATAGGGGAGCCGTATGGACCTACAGCCACTGGAAACGCTGGAGGAGCGGGTCAACAAGGCGGTGGAGATCATCGCCGCGCTCAAGGCCGACAAGAAGAAACTGGAGAACGAGAACAAGGCGCTCCACGGGGAGCTGGACAAGCTGTCCGCATCGATGAAATCGGCCCAGGCCACGGGGGAGGAGCTTGCCGCGCTCCAGGCCGAGAACCAGCGGCTGGCGGGCGCCCACGCCGAGATCAAGAAGCGGCTGGGGGACGTCATTTCCAAACTGGAGAAATTCAAGGATTGAACGGCCCGGAAACGCAGGGAACCCATCATTCACCGACAGACGATCGATCATGACCAAGAAGCCTGGCATCAAAGTGGAGATCTTCGGATCCGAGTACCGCATCAAGGGGGACGCCGACGCCGAGTACGTCAAGCGGGTGGCCGCCTACGTCGACGAGAAGATGAAGCAGGTGTCCCAGCTGACCGCGGACAGCGCGGTGTCCAAGATCGCCATCCTGGCCGCCATCAACATCGCCGACGAGCTGCTGAAGGAACGCCAGCAGCGGGAGTTCGCGGCGAAGGAGCTCTCGGAAAAGCTGCGGATGATCGAGGACGAGAGCCGGTAGGCCCGGAAAACTTTTTTGCATTTTTTCGCGTCCGGGGCTTGCATTCGCGGGCCCGGCGTGATATAGTCCGTCCAGGCACGGTCGACATAGTTTGTTCCCTGCGGTGTTCGTAGCTCTCGGGATTTTTTTGAGCCAACACCTATTCATCGGGCCACAACCTTCGGTCGCGGTACGCCAGCCCTTCTCCGAAAGGGACGCGTTAAACGGTCGAGGCGGCACCAC
>DATJQG010000095.1:0-3874 GCA_035506015.1 Candidatus Edwardsiibacteriota bacterium | reverse complement strand
GCATTATGAAAACCTCATGTGATGTGAGGGATTACGGATTCGGAAAGAGACCCGCCGCGTCTATATTATGTGGGCGCAACAGGCGATTATTATACATGAATGGCGCTTGTTTTTCAAGGGCAAAACAGAAAGGACTGCCACTGCAGTCCTTGTAACTTTAGACGGGAAAAGGCATTCCCGATCTTCCGCCGGATCTAGTCGATATGGAAATCGCCCAGATGCGCGGAGCTCAGGCTCGAGGCCGATGAGACCAGGATCGGCGTTATCACGGCGTAGGCCTTTTCCAACAGGGCCGGCCACAACGGGGTGCCCAGCAGTGCGGGGCAGTAGGAGGAAACAATGCTGTACAGCCAATTATAGATCTGGGCGTGGGCCGCCTCGATGGACTGTTGTTGGGAAGCCTCTTCGGCCTGGGCGAACGCGCAAATGCCGACCAGGCAGATGACCGCCAACACGATGAAGGTTTTCATGGATGATTCCTTTCATTTGATGTTATGATTATTATACCATATTGCTTTTATTGCGGTCAACTGGAAGCTTTAAACATCCGTAAATACGGTCTTTTTCATCCCCGCTTGCTTTGCGCCTATCAATGCCATTGCCGATCCATGGATATCCCGCGTTCGGTGAAGCCGTTTTCCCATTCCACGGCAAGCGCACGTGAAAGCAACCCTCGTCACGCCGGCCTCACCATATCGAGCGACCGCGGACCGGACAAAAAGTCCTTGTTTTTTGCGGGATTATGCGGTATGCTCATCAGCGATGCGCGATGAGCAGTTCATAAAAATTATCCTGCCGCGGCTGGCCGCCGGGGTCCGCACGCCGCTGTACGCGTTCCACATCTCGGCGGAATGCCGCGCCCGCTACGCCGTGGACGCCGACCTGTTCACGGTCACCGGCAACGTGGTGCTGGCGGACCTCCGAGCGGCGCAGCAACTGGCCGAGAGGATCAACGCCGGGCGCGACGCCAAGCATCATCCGGACAAGGCCGTGCGGGCCGGGCTGCTGGCGGCCATGGGCCTGGTGGACGAGCTGCTGCACTACGCGGTCGCCCAGTACCGCACGCAGAAGAACCCCCAGGCCTTCACTAACGCCCTGGCGTACCTCAAGGACGCGCTATCCGAAGAGGCCCTCGACGCCTGCCTGCTGGCTTTCGTCAAGACCTTCCCGCCGCTGGCCGTGCACCGCAAAATTGACACCGCCGAGTCTTATTTAAAATCTACCACGGCGGGCGTTTCCAACCGTGAGCTGGCCCTCGAGGAATTGCTGCTGCTGCACCTGGCCAACGCCAACCCCGGCTTCGCGCCGTTCATCGAGCTGTTCGACGACTCGGACCTCAAGCGGACGACCGAGTACGAGCAACTGATCACGGCATTGGGGGAGTTCTTCAAGTCGCAGCCCACTTTCGGCCCGCTCAACCAGAGCCTGGTGGAGATGCTGCGGATGCCGGCCCGCGTGGCGCCCGGCTCGCTGGCCGACCAGCTGAACTACATCCGCGAGCAGTGGCTGGCGATCCTGCCGGGCGACGTGCTGGACAAGCTGTTCCGCCGGCTGTTGACGGCGCTGGATGTGATCGCCGAGGAGGAGCGGATGCGGGGCTTCGGCCCGGGCCCGGCGCCGGTCTACGACTTCTCCGGGGCCGCGGCCGCCGGCCGGCGCGGGGGACGGCCGCAGTTCGAGCCCGAGCGGTTCACGCCCGACCACGACTGGATGCCCGAGGTGGTGCTGCTGGCCAAGAACACCCACGTCTGGCTGTCCCAGCTGTCCAAGAAGTACGGCCGCGAGCTGCGGCGGCTGGACCAGATCCCCGACGAGGAGCTCGACCTGCTGCGCTCCTGGGGCGTCAACGGGCTGTGGCTGATCGGCGTCTGGGAGCGGAGTTCCGCCTCGGCCAAGATCAAGCGGATCTGCGGCAACCCCGAGGCGCTGTCCTCGGCCTACTCGCTGTACGACTACCGGGTGGCGCACGACCTGGGCGGCGACGACGGCTACTGGAACCTGAAGCACCGCGCGGCGCTGCGCGGCCTGCGGATCGCCGTGGACATGGTGCCCAACCACACCGGCGTGTTCTCGCGCTGGGTGATCGAGCACCCCGACTGGTTCGTGCAGCTGGACCACCCGCCCTTCCCCTCCTACAGCTTCAACGGCCCCGACCTGTCGGACGACCCGTCCGTGGTGCTGCAGATCGAGGACGGCTACTGGAGCAAGAGCGACGCCGCCGTGGTGTTCAAGCGCTACGACCGCAACAGCGGCCGGACCCGCTACCTCTACCACGGCAACGACGGCACCCACATGCCCTGGAACGACACCGCGCAGCTGAATTTCCTGCTGCCGCAGGTGCGCCAGGCCGTGATCGGGCAGATCCTCAACGTGGCCCGCTACTCGTCGATCATCCGGTTCGACGCGGCCATGACCCTGGCCAAGAAACACTACCAGCGGCTGTGGTTCCCCGAGCCCGGCAGCGGCGGCGACATCCCGTCGCGGGCCGGCCACGGCATGACCTGGCAGGAGTTCGACGCGGTGTTCCCGCAGGAGTTCTGGCGCGAGGTGGTCGACCGCATCGCGGCCGAGGCGCCCCAGACCCTGCTGCTGGCCGAGGCCTTCTGGCTGATGGAGGGCTACTTCGTGCGGACGCTGGGCATGCACCGGGTCTACAACAGCGCCTTCATGAACATGCTGAAGCGCGAGGAGAACGCCAACTACCGCCAGTCGCTGCGCAACGTGCTGGAGTTCAACCCCGGCATCCTGCAGCGCTTCGTCAACTTCATGAACAACCCGGACGAGGAGCCGGCCGCCCAGCAGTTCGGCAAGGGCGACAAGTACTTCGGCGTCTGCCTGATGATGGCCACCATGCCCGGCCTGCCGATGTTCGGCCACGGCCAGGTCGAGGGCTTCTACGAGAAATACGGCATGGAGTACGCCCGCAGCTACTGGGACGAGCACGTCGACGTCGGCTTCGTGGAGCGCCACCAGCGGGAGATCTTCCCGTTGTTAAAGAGGCGAAGCCTCTTCAGCGAAGTCGAAAACTTCCTGTTCTACGACGTGACCGACGGCGACGGCAACGTCCAGCACGACATTTTCGCCTACTCGAACAGGAAGGGCGGCGACGCGGCCCTGGTGGTCTACAACAACAGCTACTATCCCCACGCGGGATGGATCAGGCGATCGGTGCCGTTCAAGCCGCTCGGCACCGGGCTGATGACCCGTTCGCTGGCCGAGGGGCTGGGCCTGGCCGCGGACGGCTGGTACGCCTTCCGCGACGCCATCGCGGGCCTGGAATATTTGCGCACGGCCGAGGAGCTGCGCGAGCGCGGGCTGTTCGTCGAGCTCGAGGGCTACCGCGCCAACGTGTTCACGGGGTTCCGACGCCTGGACGACTGGTCGGGCGAGTATTACCGGCTGTCGCAGCAGCTGGCAGGCCGCGGCGTGCCGGAGATCGACCTAGCGCTGTGGCGGATGCGGCTGGAGCCGCTGCTGGCGGACTTCGACCGGCTGACCGGCGCGGCGGCGATCGGGAAATTCGCGGAGCTGATCCGCAGTAAAGATCCCAGTGTCTTCAACCAGCTCCGCGTTTCGGTCACGGAGACGCTCCGGGACTGCGCCGACCACGCCGCCCTGGTCTTCAAGACAGCCGACCCTCGGGGAACGCTGAGCGTCGACACGACCGCCCGGCTGGATGACGCCGTTGATTTCGTCCTGGGGGATGAGATCGCGCGGCTGCGCGCCACCAGGCTTTTCCAGCGGGCATTGACACTGCTGGAAGAAACGACGCTTCCCGAGTCGCTGGCCACGGCCGACGGCGCGGCCCTGCTTTATTGCGCGGCGCTGCTGCCCGGCTTGCTGCAGCTGCTGCCCGATGCCAAGGCGCGGCGCG
>DATJQG010000094.1:0-6377 GCA_035506015.1 Candidatus Edwardsiibacteriota bacterium | reverse complement strand
CCGCGACCATCGTTCCGAGCATTGATCCAATGACAGCATTTCGTTGACCAACCGGAAACCGTTCTCCCGCAGCCGCGGGAGGGTTTCGAGAAATATTTTTTCTTTTTCCACCGGCTCGTCCGCGTCGGGATCGACGACCAGCCCGCAGCGATACTGCTCGATCAGCCGCGCCGCGCCCTCGACGAACGGCGTGCAGATCACCGGCAGCCCCGAGGCCAGGTACTCGCCCAGCTTCACCGACAGGCAGACCTTGGTGTTGGCCACCTGGCGTTCCAGCACCAGCCCGGCGTCGCCCAGCGCGAGGATGTCGACGATCTCTTGCGGCTGCGGATGCAGGATGCGGTAATCGCCGGGGCGCAGCCCCTCGGCCCGCAGCGCCCGCTCGATGGCCGGGCCGAACGCCGGCGTGCCCGACGCCACCACCAGCACCGCGCCCGGCTCGGCTCGCTTGAACCGCAGCAGGTACTTGCCGACCAGGCCGCGGTCGCCCGGCGTGCCGAACGAGCCAAGGTGCAGCAGCACGAAGCGTCCCTGCAGGCCGTACGCCTCCTTGCTCGGTGCTTTGCGTGCCGGGTCATATGAGTAGCGCGAGGGATCGACGCAGCAGGGGATGACGTCGATGCGCGCGTCCGGGGCGATCGCCGCGACATGCTCGGCGAACGGCTCCGAGACCACAACGCAGCGCGTGGCGCCGCCGATCAACCCCCGTTCGATCCGTTTCCAGGCGCGGTAATCCGGCGATGCCGGGCCGAAGGCCCCGGCGTTGACGCACTCCTCGGGGTACATGCCGCGCAGGTCGAAGACGTAGGGGATGCCGGACCGCCGGCGCATGGTCCGGGCCAGGACGGTGGCGGGGTAGCTGCGGCTGATGATCAGGTCGTACCCGCGGTGGGTGATGATGAAGAGCGCGACCACCGGGATTGCGCACGCACTGAACAGGAGGCGCTGCGCGCTGCCAAGATTGAACTGACGAGGCAGCAGCGGGAACGCGATCGGCCAGACGTGGAGCGCGATGCCGTGTCGGCCCAGCTCCCGCCGCAGCGCCGCCAGGCGTTCCCGGCTCTCCGCCAAGCCGCGCCAGGGCCGGCGCAGGCTGAAATAGAACGTCCACGGCACCAGCGCCAGGCAGTCGATCCGCAACCCGGGGTCGTGCCGCTGCGCCCCGCGTAGCGGACGCAGCAGCTGCGTCGCGATCAGCGTGCTGCGGAACGGCGCTTCGATCGCGGTCAGCGCCAGGATCCTGGTCATAACGGCATCAGCTCGCGGTAGTCCTGCCAGTCGTCCCTGCGCGGCACCAGGCTGCTCCGGATCCCCAGGCCGGTCTCGCGCTTCATCCAGTAGAGGCAGGCCAGGCCGGAACCGCCGTAGGCCAGCGCCGAGGCCGCGGCGGCGCCGATGATCCCGTAGCGCGGGATCAGCAGCAGGTCCAGCGCCAGGGTCAGCCCCAGCCCCGCCAGCGCCATATAGCTGACGTACTGCGATTTGCCGATGGCCGCCAGGTGGCTGACGATCACCTTGCCCGGGGCCAGCGCCGCCACCCCCGCCAGCAGGACCCACAGCGCGGGCACGGCCGGAGCGAACGACGGGCCGTACAGCCCGGTGATCAGCGGCTTGGCCAGCGCCGCCAGGACGGCCGCGGCCGCCAGCGACCAGAGCAGCGTGTGGCGGATGGCCCGCGCGCTGCGATCGGCCCCCTGCGCGGGCTCGGTGACGGCGGAGATCTTGGGCAACAGCACGGTGGCCACCGCGGACGGGATGTACCAGACCAGCTCGGCGGCGAACACCGCCGTGGTGTAGATGCCCACTTCGCGGTTGCTCCAGAACAGCGCCAGCAGGATCATGTCCAGCCGGTAGTTGAAGAACTGGATCAGCTGCCCGGCCTGGCCCTTCAGTCCATAGGCCGATGCGGCCTTCAGCCGGTGCCAGGACGGCGCCAGCCCGGCATTGCCGGTCGACCGGATCAGCAGCCAGCAGGCCAGACCCGCCGCCGCCAGCGCGACATTGGCCGACCACAGCGCTCCGGCCGTACCGCCGCGCAGCCCCACGACCAGTATCGCCAGCAGCGCCAATCGGCCGGCCTGACGCAGCAGGTTGGCGGCGTTGAACCAGCCGATCCGCTGCAGCCCGCGCAGCAGGTTCGACTGGTAATCGAACCACAGCAACCAGGGCACCGACACCAGGCTGATCACCAGCAGCCCCATGTCCAGCGGGCGCCGCAGGGCGATGCCGGCCAGGGGCGCCAGGAAAAAGGCGGCGGCCGCCAGCAGGCTGCCGGCGGCCGCCGCCACCCACAGCGAATTGGCCCAGGCCGTCCGCGCCGGATACTCGTTCCTGGCCACCAGATGGACATTGGCCAGCCCCAGTCCCAGATTGCCGACCAGCGCCAGGAAGCCGGCGATCAGCGTGTAGACGGCGATGGCGCCCTTGGCGGTCGGCCCCATCGCCCGCGCGATCACCACGCCCGACGCCAGGCCGCAGGCCAGACCGCCGGCCTGTGCCAGGAACGTGTGGAGACTGAGCTGCGCGAATCGTTTCATGTTAAAAGACGGGGATCATCTCCCCGTCTGTGCTCCTGCGGTCGCCCCGGCCGGCATCCGGCATGGCGGACGTGCGGCGGTGCCGCGTTAATCCTTGCGCCGGCCTTCCACCCGCCGGTCGAGCTCGATCATCTTCTTGCGGATCTCCTGGATCTTGAGGGCCAGCTGCTGCTCCTCTTTCTTGTGGGCGGCGATGTTGGCCACCAGGTCGCGCTCTTCCTTGGTCAGATTGGCCACCCGTTCCTCGGGCGTGGCCGCCAGCATCTGGCGCCGCTGTTCCAGGTGGGCCGCCACCTCCGCCGCTTCCTTCTTGATGCCTTCCAGCTTGTACGTCTCCTCGAACTGCTGCTTGCGCAGGAACTCCATCTGGTTCTCCAGCGCCGCCGTCTGGGCCTTGACCTCCTCGGCCTTGGCGATCTCCGAACGGGCGTCCTTGAGCCGCGCCGCGATGGCCGCCTCCTCGCCCTTCAGGGCGTTGGTCTTGTCGCCGCCGGCCGGCGCGGCGACGGCCGCGCCCTTGACCTTGGCCGACACCATCACCGCCGGGACGATCACGCCGATCAGCAGCGCCACCAGCCCCGCGATCAGCACGATGTTCTTGTTGCCGCCGGCGCTGCCGGTGGCGGCCGGCATGCTGACCGTCATCCGCACGCCGCCGATCACCTTGCGGTCCTTGCCCACGGTCACCGGCGCGGCGATCCACGTCTTGCCCGAGGCCAGCTCCTGCTTGGCGAACTTGTTGCCGACGCCCAGCTTCACCTCCAGCGGCGCCTTGTAGGGCTGGCCCACCTCGGCGTCGCGCGGCGAGTAGGCAACGGTGTTCTTGTCGTCGAGCACGATCACCTCGTTGACCTCGGGGAAATCGGCCTGCAGGTCCTTGATCATCTTCTGCAGCGCCATCTGGCGGTCCAGGGGGTCGGTCAGGTCGAACAGCGGGCTGACCGACAGCCGCGCGGCCGATTTAGCCAGGATCTCCAGCTGGTTGCTGCGCATCGTGCCCATCACCGTCGGGTCCAGCTGCGGCCAGCTGACGTAGGAATAGCCGGCCACGCCGCCGATGGTCACCACGGCGATCACGATCAAAACAGCGATCAGCCCGCCAGCGCTCGCTTTATTGTTTCCGGCCATGACAACTCCTCATTAATAATAAACGCTGCCCGCTAGAGAGTTCGGATCAAAATGACGGAATATATAATATTTTTACCATATTAACGGCCTATTGTCAAATGATTTTTCACATTTTTTTAAAGTATTACTGCAGAAAACCCGCCGGGCCGATCATCAGCGCTCACGGAGGGGAAAATCGCCGCGAACGACGATCTGGTTTTGGCGTCAATCTGTGACCTCACGAACGGCGGATGATGGCCTCCGCAGCCAGCGCGATCAGGCACAGCGCCACCAGCACCGCCAGCAGCGGGCTGGACGAGGCCGACCGGCCGGCGCTCTGGTGCCAGGGGACGTTCCGAAGCACGCCGGCCAGGTCGGCCTGGTCGATCCGCGCGGGATCGGATTCAGCGGCCGGTATGTTGGCGGCCAGCAGCCGCTGGCTGCCGAAGCCCGTCAGGCGATACCAGCCCCGCTGCGCCAGGGGCACAGCGCCGGCGGATCCCTCGCGCGGGGCGGTGCTGCCGTCGGGCAGGAACAGCTGCTGGCCGGGGTCCGGCCGCAGCGCCGCGCCCACGTCGTAAGCGCCTGCGGCGCCGTCCACCAGGCGGGCGGCCAGCCGGTGCAGCAGCACCACGAACAACGGCTTGAACACCAGCGCGTTCATTTCCGGCTGCGCGCCGAACAGCCACAGCGCCGTGCGCCCCCGCAGCACCAGCGCCGGCCGTCCATCGCAGAACAGCGGCGCGCCGGGGTCCCCGTCCCCGGGCTTCCAGCAGGCGCTGATGGCGGCCGTCGCCAGGTCGCGTTGCGCGATGTCGCCGCCCAGGGCGTCGGCGCCGGGCCCGAGCTTGAGGGCGCTGGCCGCGCCGCTGTCGCGCCGGGCCAGGCCAGCCAGCTGCGGCAGGCCCAGCGGTGCCAGCAGCGCCGCGTTGTAGGACGCTGCGTCCGCGCGCAGCGGCGGAACCGCCAGCACCGCCGCGCCGTCGCGCACGCGCCCGGCCACGCGCTGTCCCAATCCCTGGGGAACGAGGTCCCGGGCGACCACGATCAGGTCGGCGGACGCGACCTGGTCGCTGGCGGGGTTCTCCGCGCTGACCGTGGCGAAGCCGCCCGGCGCCATCGCCTGCAGCGCCTTGCGCAGGAAGGCCGCGCCGCTGTCGGCCAGCAGCAGGCAGCCGTAGCGTTGGCGCCGCGACGGCAGGTAGAAGGTGTCGTCCAGGGCGTTGCCGTCGCCGCTGCAGGTCAGGGTCAGCGAGTCGGCGTCCGGCCAGCCGAAGCTGACGGCGGCTTCGCCGTCCTTGCCGGGCGCGGCCTGCTGGGCATAATAGACCCTGCCCTGGCGTTCCAATTTTATCAACGGCCGCACGCCGCCGGCGATGCGCGCCGTCACCAGGATCCGCTGGCGCAGCGAGCTGGCGGTGACGTTCTCCCAGATCAGGTTGCCGGCCGGCCGGGCCGGGGAAACGTCGACCAGCCGCACGGCCGCGCCCGGGGACAGCCGCGGCAGCGGCCGCAGGTCGCCGAACGCCGTGCGCTGCAGGTCGCTGACCAGCACGATCAGCCCCTTGCCGCCCTGCTGCGCGAGCAGCGCGTCGGCCGCGCGGACCGCGCCCGGGATGTCGGTGCCGCGGTCGCCCTGCCGCAGCGCGGCGATGCGCTGCCCGGCCAGCGCCGGCGCCACGAAGCCGCTGGCCACTTCGTGGCCCGTCGAAGCTGAAATCACAGCCACGCGGCTGTTGCCGGCCAGCTGCGCGACGGCCTCCCCGGCCCTGCGCTTGGCGGTGTCGAACAGCGTCCCGTCGCCGTCGCGCGCGGCCATGCTGGCCGAGTCGTCGATCACGATCACGACCAGCCCCTCGCTGCCGCCCAGCCACGCCGGCAACGTGATGTCGGCCAGCGGCCTCGCCATGGCCAGCACGATGCAGGCCACGGCCAGCACCCGCAGCGCCAGCAGCAGCCACTCTTTCAGCCTGGCGCTGCGCCAGGTGGCTGTCCGCGACTCCTTGAGGAAGCGCAGGTCGGGGAACGGCACGCGGTTGGCCTGGCGCTGCCGGAACAGGTGGATGATGACCGGGAGCGCGGCCAATGGCAGGAACCACAGCGCCCAAGGGTTCGTGAGATGCATCAGGAAGGGAACATCCGATTGTTGAGATGGTTCGTGAATGCGATTTCGGAAATATCTCTCCGCCGGGAGAAAATGAGTTTCAACAATCTTTCCCTTTTTCCTTCACCCCCCAGAAATGGTTGACCGGGCCGAAGCCGTGGCCGATGGGGTAGGAGTAGCGGATGGCGCTGGTGATGAACGTCTTGGCGCGGGCCACGGCCTGCTCCAGCGGCCGGCCGTTGGCCAGGAACGCGGCGATGGCGGCCGAGAAGGTGCAGCCCGTGCCGTGGGTGCTTTCGCTGGCGATGCGCTCGCCCTCGAACGCGGTGAACTTGGTGCCGTCGAACAGCAGGTCCACCGGCTTGCCCGGCAGGTGCCCGCCCTTGATCACCACGTGCTTGGGCCCCAGCACCAGGATCTTGACCGCGGCCTCCTTCATCTGGTCCAGTGTCTCGATCTTCTTCATGCCCGACAGCCGCAGCGCCTCGTCGATGTTGGGCGTCACCACGTCGGCCAGCGGCAGCATCAGGGCGATCAGGGCCTGCTCGGCGTCGGGCCGCAGCAGCGGGTGGCCGCCCTTGGCGTACATCACCGGGTCGACCACCAGCGGCGCGATCTTGTACTTGCGG
>DATJQG010000093.1:0-2119 GCA_035506015.1 Candidatus Edwardsiibacteriota bacterium | reverse complement strand
CACTGCCGGATCCTCGCTGCGGCTGCCTTCATCCGTGTTCGATTCCACCAGGACGATGGCCGTGCATTTTTACCTATTGGCCCGCGAGGGGATCTCCACCGAGAACGCCTACGGCACGGCCGCGGCCCTGGTGATCGCCGTGCTCTCCGTCAACCTGATCGCCTACTGGCTGATGAACCGCGTGATGGCGAAACGATCATGAACCCCAAGATCGACATCCAGGGGCTGACCGTCCGGCACGACGGACAGCCGCTGCTGCGCGATGTGGGGATGGCGGTGCCCGAGCACCGGATTCTGGGGATCATCGGTCCGTCGGGTTCCGGCAAGACCACGTTCCTGCGGACGCTCAACCGGATGAACGACCTGGAACCGGGTTTTCACGCCGAGGGCCAGGTGCTGCTGGACGGCCGGGACATCTATCACCCAAGCTATGACGTGGTGACGCTCCGCCGCAAGGTGGGCATGGTCTTCGCCCTGCCGGTGGCATTGCCGATGAGCATCTACGATAACGTGCTGTACGGCCCGCGCCAGTCCGGCAACCAGCGCGGCCATTATGACGAGATCGTCGAACGATCGCTGAAGGCCGCGTTCCTCTGGGACGAGGTCAAGGACCGGCTGACGCTGTCCGGGCTGCGGCTGTCGGGCGGCCAGCAGCAGCGGCTGTGCCTGGCCCGCACCCTGGCGCTGGAGCCCGACGTGATCCTGCTGGACGAGCCCTGCTCCGGCCTCGACCCGATCTCCACGGCCAAGATCGAGGAGGCCCTGGCCATCCTCAAGCAGCGCTACACCATCATCCTGGTGACCAACAACACCAAGCAGGCGGCGCGGGTGGCGGATGAGACGGCGTTCTTCCTGATGGGCGAGCTGGTCGAGACCGGCCCGACCGGCAAGCTGTTCACCGTGCCGTCCGACCAGCGCACCAACGACTACATCACCGGCCGCTTCGGGTGATCGCGATGACGAACAAGATCGACATCAAGGGCTTGGACCTGTTCTACGCGAGATTCCACGCGCTCAAGAACGTCAGCATGGCGGTGCGGCAGAACAAGATCACCGCGCTGATCGGGCCTTCCGGCTGCGGCAAGTCCACGTTGCTGCGGTGCCTCAACCGCATGAACGACCTGATCCCGGGCTGCAAGGTGTCGGGCAGCGTGGACCTGGACGGCAGGGACATCTATGCGCCCAAGACGGACATCACCGGGCTGCGCAAGCGCGTCGGTATGGTGTTCCAGCGCCCCAATCCCTTCCCGTTGTCGGTCTACGACAACGTCGTCTACGGCCTGCGGGTGGCGGGGACGCACGACCGGAAACGGCTGCTGGAGATCGCCGAACGCAGCCTGCGGGGCGCGTGGCTGTGGGACCAGGTCAAGGACAAGCTCGAATCGTCGGCCCTGGAACTGCCGCTCGACCAGCAGCAGCGGCTGTGCGTGGCCCGGCTGCTGGCGATCCGGCCCGACGTGATCCTGATGGACGAGCCCTGCTCGGCCCTCGACCCCATCGCCACGATGAAGATCGAGGAACTGATGCTGGAGCTGAAGCAGGATTACACCATCGCCATCGTCACGCACAACATGCAGCAGGCGGCGCGGGTCTCCGACTATTCCGGGTACATGCTGTTGGGCGAGATGGTGGAATTCGGCGAGACCGACCAGGTCTTCACCAAACCGGCCGACCGGCGGACCGAGGACTACATCACCGGCCGCTACGGCTGAGCCCATTCGGTTCACGGTTGACTGTTGCCCGTCGATGGTCGTGGGCAACGGTTCAACGGACAACGGGTAACATCAACAGGGAACGGGAAGCATGGAACAACGACATTTCGACAAAGAGCTGCTGGCGCTCAAGGAAAGACTGCTGCTGATGGCGGCCCGCACCGAGGCCCTGATCAACCAGGCCGTCGATGCCCTGAAGAAGAAGGACCTCGCCCTGGCCCAGGATATTCTGCGCCTGGACAAGGAGATCGACGCCATGGAGGTCGAGATCGAGGAGCAGGCCATCGCCCTGATCGCCCTCCACCAGCCCGCGGCCGGCGACCTCCGCTTCCTGATCGGGGCGATCAAGATCAACAACGACCTGGAGCGGATCGGCGACCACGGCGTCAACATCGCCGAGAGCGCCA
>DATJQG010000092.1:0-3193 GCA_035506015.1 Candidatus Edwardsiibacteriota bacterium | reverse complement strand
TCCACCCGCGTGATCCGCCCCATGCTGGTGGTGCCGTCCTGGAACTTGATGATCTGGACGTGCGCGGAATCGGGGACTACCAGCTGCGAATGGATGTCCGCTGCCAGCGCGGTCGACAGACCGGCGAGCATCATCAGACCGGCCGCTGCGATTATATTGATCTTCATCTTCAATCGACCTCTATTGGTTTTTTCGTCTGGGTGCTTCTAGTCCTCCAGCTCCATCTTCCGTCTCCTGCTGGGCAGCAATCCCTGCGGCCGGAAGATCATCATCGCGATCATCGCCGCGCCGAACACCAGCATCCGGTAGGATTGGAACTGGCGGAAGGCCTCCGGCAGCACGATCAGCGCCAGCGCGCCCAGGATCACGCCCGGCACCGAGGCCATGCCGCCCAGCACCACCATGCACAGCACCATCACCGACTCCCAGAACGAGAAGCTCTCCGGGCTGATGAAGCTCATCTTGGCGGCGTAGACCACGCCCATCGCCCCGGCCACCGCGGCGGACAGGCAGAACGCCAGGATCTTCAGCCGCGTGGTGTCGATGCCGCAGGCCCGCGCCGCGGCCTCGTCCTCGCGCATGGCGATCAGCGCCCGCCCCAGCCGCGAGTGGTTGAGCCGGTCGATCAGCAGCGCCACCAGCGCGATGAAAGCCAGCACGATGTAGTAGATGTGGACCGGCTTGCCGAGGTTGAGGCCGGCCAAGCCGGGCCGGCCGATGTGCATGATGCCGTTGGGCCCGCCGGTCAGACCGTCCCAGTTGTTGAGCACGATCCGCGCGATCTCGCCGAAGCCCAGCGTCACGATCGCCAGGTAGTCGCCGCGCAATCGTAATGTCGGAAGACCGAGTAGCAGACCAAATAGTAAAGCAAGAATTGCCCCGACCGGCAGGGCCAGGAAGAAGTTTAAATGGTAGTGGGTCGACAGGATGGCGTAGCTGTAGGCCCCCGCGGCGTAGAACGCGATGTAGCCCAGCACCAATAATCCCGCCAGGCCGACGATGATGTTCAGCCCCAGCGCCAGCACGATGTAGATGCCGGCCATGATCACCACGTCCAGGAAATACTTGTTGAGGCCCAGCGGCAGCGCCAGTGAGCAAATGACCAGAACGACGAGCAAGCCCGTCCGGGTGCGCCCGGAGAGGCCCGCCATTCGCGGCACTGCGGGCAGCGCGATCGTGGGCGCCCATGACTTGAGCGCGAACAGCAGCGCCGCGCCGACCAAGCCCGCGAGTAATACCCAGAGTGCTCCCCGCAGCTTGGCGAACGGCCAAACTAGAATGGCCAGCCAGAATGGCCAGATAAGGTATTTTAGGTTTCTTGACATCTCGCGGGTGAATCGTGAACCGTGGAACGTGAATCGTCCATTTGATTTGTAGCACGAATATTCAGATGACACGCTGCAGTTCACGTTTCACATTTTACGTTTTACGAATGAGGCCGGTTCTAGACCTTATCGCTCCTGTTCCCCAGGATCCCCTGCGGCCGCACCAGCAGCACCACGATCAGGATCACGAAGGCGTAGACGTCCTTGTACTGCGACGACAGGTAGCCCGCGCCGAACGACTCGGCCAGCCCCAGCAGCAGCCCGCCCAGCATCGCGCCGGGCACCGAGCCGATGCCGCCCACCACCGCGGCGATGAAGGCCTTCAGCCCCGCCACGTAGCCGATCGAGAAGTTGACCAGCCCGTAGTACAGCGCCACCAGCACGCCGGCCGCCGCGCCCAGCGCCGAGCCCAGCACGAAGGTCAGCCGGACAATGGCGTCGACGTTGACCCCGCACAGCCGCGCCATCCGCTGGTCCTGGGCCACGGCCCGCATCGCCCGCCCCAGCCGGGTGCGGGTGATGAACAGCGTCAGGCCGGCCATCAGCGCCAGCGCCGTGGCGATGATCATCAGCTGGGTGTAGGACACGGTGCAGGACGCCAGGGTCAGGCCGCAGGAGTTGAAGTCGGACGAGAACAGCAGCTCGCGGCGGAACACCTGGTCGCGCGCGCCCTGGGTGATCATCACGAAGTTCTGCAGGAAGATCGACACGCCCAGCGCCGAGATCAGCGGCGACAGCCGCGGCGCGGCCCGCAGCGGCCGGTAGGCCACGGTCTCGATGGTGCCGCCCCAGGCCGCGGCGTAGGCCATGGCGAACAGGATCACCAGCAGCGGCGCGGCCGTCCAGGCGTTGAGGCCCCACTGCGACAGCAGCCCCAGGGCGATGATCCCCAGGTACGCCCCCAGCATGTAGATCTCGCCGTGGGCGAAGTTGATGAACTCCAGGATGCCGTAGACCATGGTGTAGCCCAGCGCGATCAGCGCGTAGATGCTGCCCACGGTCAGGCCGTTGATCAGCTGCTGCAGGAACATGCCCGGGCGTGAATGGTGAAGTGTGAATGGTGAATCGTGATCAACGTTTGACCGCCTTGACCGAGAACAGCAGCGGCAGCCGGTCGGGCTGCTCGGCCAGGCGCCAGTAGCCATCTGCACCCTGCGCCATGTTGTCGAACCGCTGGTAGGCCATGAATGGATATTCCTTGAGCGACGCGATGGCCAGACCATGCCGCACCAGCGCATTGATCAGATCGCTCAGCGGGTGGATCCAGCCGTGGTCCTCGAGTGCCGCGCCGTTGCCGCCATTCTCCTGGTCCTGGCTCAGCGCCAGCACGGCCATCGGGTCGTCCTGCGAAAAGTACGGGCGCTTGGTCCCGGCCAGGTCGCCCTGGCAGGTCAGCGCCACCGGGTGCTCGTCGACGATCAGGAAGGTGCCGCCGGGCTTGAGGAACCGCGCCACCAGCTGCGCCCACTGGTCCAGCCCCGGCACCCAGTACAGCACGCCGTACGAGGCGTAGACGATGTCGAACTGCCCCTCCAGCTTCCTGTCCAGCTCGTAGATGGTGGCATGGACGAACCGCACGTCCATCTTCAGCTCAGCGTTGAGCGCCGTGGCGATCTCGACCGCCTTTTTCGAGAAGTCAACGCCGGTGACGCGCGCGCCCAGCCGCGACCAGCACTGCGCGTCCATGCCGTAGCCGCACTGCAGCTGCAGCAGCGAGCGGCCCGAGACGTCGCCCAGCTCCTCGCGCTCCACCGGCAGCAGCGACGACTGCCCGGCCCGGAAGCCCTCCAGGGTGTACAGCCCCGGCCGGTGGTGCAGCAGCGACCAGCCGCTCCACTGCTGGCGGTCGCGGTTCAACAGCGTTCTCA
>DATJQG010000091.1:0-4610 GCA_035506015.1 Candidatus Edwardsiibacteriota bacterium | reverse complement strand
GCCTGATCAGCGTGCTCGGCAGCCTGGGCGGGCTGCATCTCGCGCAGAAGGAATACGCCGTCGCCATGGCGTTCTTCCAACGGCAGCTCCGACTGGCCCGGGCGGCGGGCAACGCGGTCCAGATCAGCCGGGCGCTCAACTTCATCGGCCTGGTCCGCGTAGAGACGGGCGACCACCGGCGGGCGATGCAATGCTTTGAGCAGCGGCTGGCGATGGAGCGGCGGATGGACAACGCCGCGGAGGTGCGTTCGGCGCTCTGCAACATCGGCTACGCTTACATGGCGCATGCCGATTACGACCAGGCCGAACGGTACCTGAAGGAGAGCCTGGAGCTGGGAAGCAAGCTCGGCGACAAGCTGGGCTGCTTCGTGGCGATCGGCAACCTCGCCTGCCTGTATCAGGCCAGGGCGCAATGGCCGCAGGCCGAGCGGTACTACCGGCTGGGCCTGGGATCCGCCGAGCAGCTCGGCAACAGCGAAGGCGTGGTGGAGCATCTCGAGGGATTGAGCAAGGCCTGCCGCGGGCAGGGCCGCGGCGAGGAAGCGGCGGCATTTGCGGACCGGGCGGCCGAGCTGCGGCGCACCCTCGACGGAGCCAGGAGGCAGCGATGACCGCAAACGCAGCGGCCTCCAAGAACGAGCCCGCCAGCGGGAGGCGGAAGATCGGCGGGCGCGTGCTGTGGTGCCGCGATCCGTCGGCCGGGGACCGCTGCCTGCCCTACGAGGTGCTGCGGTCCAAGGCCGGGATCCTGGACCTGATGGGGCGCTGGCCCGAGGCCCTCGAGCTGTTCCAGGGCAACATCGCGCTGGGCGAGGCCGCAAGCCGGGCCGACATCGCCGGCATCAACGAGCACGACCTGGGCCGGGTGCTGATCGACATGGGCCGCTACGACGAGGCCCTCGGCCACCTGGAGCGGGCCAAGCGGCTGCTGGGCCAGACGGGCGACGAGGCGGCGGCCACCAAGGCCGACGCCACCATCGGGATCGTCTATTGGTTCCGAGGAGAGCTGGACCGGGCGATCGCCGCCCTGGAGCCGCTGATCCCCGTCTACGAGCGGCTGGGCGACCGCGTGGCGCTGAGCAACATCCTCAACAACCTGGCCAACGCCGTGGCCGACCGCGGCGACCGGCCGGGCGCCGAGCGGTATTACCAGGAGCAGATCGCGATCTGCCGCGAGACCGGCCACCTCGACGGCCTGCAGCGCGGGCTGGGCAACCTCGGCATCATGCGCTATCTGGCGGGCGACTATCCGGCGGCGCTGGCCTTCTACCGCGAAAAGCTGGCCATCAGCGAGCGGATGGGCAACCGCAAGAGCAGCGGCATCGCCATCGGCAACATCGGCCTGGTCTACGCCGACCAGGGGCGGTTCGACGAGGCGCTGGAATGGTACGAGCGCAAGCGGGCCATCTGCCGGGCCCTGGACGACCGGCTGGAGCTGGCCATCGTCACCGGCAACATCGGCACGGTGCACCAGCGCCACGGGGAGCACGAAGCAGCGCTGGCAAAATTCCTCGAGACCATCGCGCAGCTGAAGGCGCTGGGCGCCAAATACCACCTGGCGGAGTTCCTGTTCCGCGCGGCCGACGCGGCGCTGCGGCTGGGCGACCAGGTGCGGGCGGCGGGGCTGTGCGGCGAAGCGCGGCAGGTCGCCGCGGAGATGAACCAGCGGGAGATCGGCGAGTATGCCGCCGTCGTCGAGTGCCGCATCCAGGCCGCGGCCGACCCCGCCGGCACCCGCGCACGGCTGGAGATGATGCTCGCCCAGGCCGCCGACGGCACCCTGGTGGCGCTGCTGCACCACGAGCTGTTCCGGCTGACCGGCGACGCCGGCCACCGCCGGGCAGCGCTAGAAAAATACCGCGCGCTCTACGCCATCACGCCGTTCATCGAGCACCGGCTGGCGATCGAGGAACTGGAACGAACAACATAAAACACGAGGACACCATGCGCATCCTGGCATTCAACGGCAGCCCCAACAAGAACGGCAACGGCGCGGCGCTGATCAACGCCATCCTGGCCGAGGCCGTCAAGAACGGCCACGCGGCCGAGGTGGTCAACCTCTATTCCCGGAAGATCAAGGGCTGCCTGGCCTGCGACAAGTGCAAGGACCGCACGCCGCAGTGCGCCGTCCGCGACGACATGGCGGCCATCACCGCGAAGATCATCGCGGCCGACTGCCTGGTGATCTCGACCCCGGTGTACATGGGCCAGATCAGCGGCGTGATGAAGACCTTCCTGGACCGCTGGTGCGTGTTCTTCGACGGCCGCTTCAAGATGCGGCACATCCCGGGCAAGCAGCTGGTGACCATCGTCACCTCGGGGGCGCCGGCGCCGACGTACAAATACGTCGCCGACTACCTCAACAAGTGGCTGGGCGGGTTCTTCAAGATGAAGCTGGCCGGCAGCATCGTGGCCGGCGGACTGTCGGGCGCGGGCGCGGTCAGAAAACAGAAAGCGGTGATGAAGCAAGCAGAGAAGATCGGCGCGACTTTATGATGGCCGGAACGACCAGGGGAATGCCGCGCGCGGTCCGCGTCGCGATGGTCATCATCGCCGCCGCGGTCCTGGCCATCCCGGTGGCGTACCGCGCGGCCGGGTGGACGTTCGACAAGGTATTCAACGGGTACGACAACCATGACACGGCCGCGCCCTTGCTGATCGCCTTTCCCGCGGCGATGGCGGCTTTCCTGGTGTCGGCCGGCGGGATATTCGCGCTGGCTGCATTCTTGTTGGGATTGCTGCTGCGGGTCAACGCGGGAAAACCCGGGAAAGGATAGAACGGCCGGGCCGCCTTGACAATCGGCGCCAACTTTGTTATAGTCATATGGTGGGATTCGAACCGGCTTACGTCCGACTTTATCGCTCGGGGCAATTGACCACACGAAGCCAGGAAGCCAGCCGCCTCCTGGCTTCGTGCCAATTATGCCCGCGGCGCTGCGGTGTCGACCGGACTAACGGCGCGCCGGGCTATTGCCGCAGCGGCGCGCTGCCCGCGGTGGCCAGCCACAACGCGCACCACGGCGAAGAGCCGCCGATCTCGGGCAGTCGCGGCTCGGGCACCATCTTCTTCGCGCGCTGCAACCTGCGCTGCGCCTACTGCCAGAACTGGCCGATCAGCCAGCAGGGCCAGGGCCGGGAGGTCAGCATCGACGAGCTGGCCGGCATGATGCTGGAGCTGCAGGGCCGCGGCTGCCACAACATCAACCTGGTCACGCCCTCGCACGTGGTGGCGCAGGTGCTGCAGGCCCTGGCCATCGCCGTGCCCGCCGGCCTGAACATCCCGCTGGTCTACAACACCAGCGGCTACGACTCGCCGGAGGCGCTGCGCCTGCTGGACGGCGTCGTCGACATCTACCTGCCGGACATCCGCTACCGCGACGGCGGCTCGGCCCAGCACTACTCCGACGCGCCCGACTATCCCGCGGTCAACGCGGCCGCGCTGCAGGAGATGTGGCGCCAGGTCGGGCAGCTGCGTTGCGATGCCGAAGGGATCGCGGAGCGCGGCATGATCGTGCGCCACCTGGTGCTGCCCGGCGACCTGTCCCAGACCCGGTCGGCGCTGCAGTTCCTGGCGCGGGAGCTCTCGCCGCAGGTGCACCTGTCGCTGATGGCCCAGTACTTCCCGGCCCACCGCGCCGTCGATCTGCCCGAGCTGGCCCGGCCGGTGAGCGAGGAGGAATACCGGCGGGCGCTGGACTGGCTCGATGCATACGGCCTGGAGAACGGCTGGCGGCAGGAGCTGGAGCATAGCGGCGGCGGGCCGCGGCAGACCATCGTGCGGTGAGATCCGAGCGATCGCCGTTGGGTCCCTATTTCGCAGGCATTTTAATAGGATAAATACATCATATTTATGATCAGACACGCCAGCGGGGGGCAGCCATGAGGCAGCGCTGCTGGGAGGCCAAGTCCTGCGCCCAGCTGCAGTGCCCGGTGCGGCTGCGCGACGAGCGCCACTGCTGGCTGAGCGAGCCGCGCACCTGCTTCGACGGCGAGCACCGCAACTTCCGCGACCGGCTGTCCCAGTGCTGCCAGGGCTGCATCCACTTCCACCGCTCGATGGGCCGCAGCACCGGCCGCCGCACCGCCGAGCACATCTTCGGCGACACCCTGTTCCGCGTGATGGAGGAGCTGGGCGGCTACCAGTCGGAGCTGGTGGCGATCAACCAGGCCCTGCGCCAGAAGATCCGCGGGCTGTCGACCCTGGACCAGGTCAGCAAGGCGCTGCAGAGCACGCTGGACCAGCTCCAGATCTTCCACATCATCCTGACCGGCATCACCGCGGCCGACATCCTCAGCCTCAACCGGGCCTTCCTGTTCCTGGTCGACGACGAGACCCGCGAGCTGCAGGGCGCGATGGCGGTGGGGCCGGACAGCCCCGAGGAGGCCCGCCAGATCTGGGACGGGCTGGAGCGCTCGGGCAAGACCTTCATCGACCTGGCGCTGGTGCCGCACGGCGAGATCGCCGGCAACGACCGGGTGACGGAGCTGGCGCGCACCCTGCGGCTGCCGCTGGACGACGGCGGCATCCTGGCGCGGGCGGTGCGCGAGCGGAAGTCGTTCCTGATCGCCGACGCCGCGGCCGACATCCTCAGCCTCAACCGGGCCTTCCT
>DATJQG010000090.1:0-5594 GCA_035506015.1 Candidatus Edwardsiibacteriota bacterium | reverse complement strand
CAGCACCGCGGCCGCGGCGGCCGGCACCAGGCCCCACCAGGCACGCCACGACCGCCGGGCGCGCGGCGCCTGCTGCCGGAAGGCGATGCGCGAGGACACCCGCGAGGCGAAAGTGGTGAAATACGTCTCGGGTGCGTCGCCCGAAAAGGCCTGCGCGGTCCTGGTCCCAAGCGCACGGATCTTCGCCACGGTCTTCCGGCACTCAGGGCAGGAAACCAGGTGCCGCTCGACCTGCCCGGAAATGGCCTGGTCCAGCCCGCCGTCGACGAAGGCCTGCAGCTGGTCGAAGGAATAGGGATGTTCGTTCTGGTCGTTCATAAGATATCCTTGAGCGACTCGTACAGCGCCTGGCGGGCGCGGTAGAGGCGCGACATCACGGTGCCGGGAGGGACCTTCAGGACCGCGCCGATCTCCTCGTAGGACAGCTCCTTGTCCACCCGCAGCAGCACGATCCTGCGCTGGTCGGCCGGCAGCCGGTCGATCTGCCCGCGGATGCGGGCCGTGGCGTCGGACTGCGCGGCGCTCTCCAGCGGGTCGTCGGCCGAGGGCGGGTCGATGGCCCCGCCCAGCGGGACCGTGCGCTTGCGATCTTTCAGCTCGTCGCAGCACAGGTTGAAGGCGATGCGCGACAGCCAGGTGTAGAAACGGTAGGAGCGGTCGTACTGTTTCAGCGCGAAGAACGCCTTGACGAAGGCCTCCTGGGCGGCCTCGTCGGCCAGGTCGTGGTCGCGCAGCATGCGCCGGCACAGCGCGTACACGGCCCGCTGGTACCTGGTGACCAGCTGGTTGTAGGCCCGGTTGTCCCCGGCCAGGGTCTGCTCGATAAGCTGTTGGTCGCTGAAGCTTTCCAAATGATATACTGCCGTGGCCGTTCAGTTATTCCCTGATCAGTTGCATGGACAATGTCGAATGTTGTAATGTCGGGGGCTTGGAACATTATGACATTCAACATGCAACTACTTTGACCCACACCTGCCGCTTTCTGGGTCCGTCGAATTCGCAGAGATACAGGCCTTGCCACGTCCCAAGTGCCAATTTTCCGCCCTCGATGATCAGCGTCTTCTCGCAGCCCATTAGGCTCGATTTGATGTGGGCGGCCGAGTTGCCCTCGCCGTGGGCGTAGCCGGCGTTCCAGGGCGCGATCGTGTCCAATCCCATCAGCAGGTCGCGCGTCACGTCGGGGTCGGCGTTCTCGTTGACGGTCAGCCCGGCCGTGGTGTGCGGCACCCAGACCTGGCACAGGCCGTCCCTGATCCCGCTGTCGGCCACGAGCCGCTGCACCTGGTGCGTGATGTCGACCAGCTCACTGCGGGATGAGGTGGAAACGATGAAGGAGTGCATGTCGCGTACCCGTCATTCTGAGCCGGACACCATGCCCGACAAGCCGAAGAATCTTGCGTTGTCGGATTCTTCGGCAGCGAGGCGGGATGGGCTTCTCAGAATGACGAAGTCTACTTGCTTTCCAGCTGGTCGAACGGCTTGTTGAGCTTGCGGGTACCGGGCAGCACGAAGCGGCCATTCCTGATGATGTTGATCTTCTCGCCCGCGGCCGTCACGGCGGCGATCAGGCCGATCTCCTCGTAGGGCAGGGTGATGTCGGTATGGCGGTAGGTATAGGCCTGCTGCATATCCGTCGCGCGCAGGGCGGTCTTCTCGTTGTCGCGGGCCATGATCTCCTTGCCGTCGGGGTTGCGCACCGGCAGGTCCTCGGCGAAGGCGAAGCAGGTGTCGCCGATGGCGAAGTGCGGCCCCATCTTCTCGATGATCAGCACCGGCAGCACGCTGAGGATGTCGTACTTCTTGGCCATCACATAGGCCAGGGTGTTGGTGCCGATGGCGAATTCGCCCAGCGGCAGGGTCTTGTGCGGGAACAGCAGGTTCTCCTCGATGTACTTCCGGTTCTGCCCGGGGTCCTCGAAGTTGCCGCAGCTATAACCGGTGACGTAGCCGTCCGTGAAGTCCAGCTGCAGGTCGGCGTACTTCAGCCCGCCCAGGAAGGTCTGCCCGATGTGCAGCGTGCCGGTGGTGCCGGCCAGCCGCGGCGAGGTGAAGACCTCGCCCACCGGGATGTTGACGTTGGCGCCGCAGTTCTCGAACAGGGTCTGCGCGGCCGGGTCGGCCAGCGCGGCCAGCTTGACCCGCAGGTCGGTGCGGTTGCCGGCCGTGCCCTTGATCAGCACGTGGTCGGCCCGGTCCAGCGCGTCGATGATGGCCTGCTGCACGGCCTCGTATTTCCGGCTGTCCAGCATGTTGACCTCGAGGATGTCCTCGAAGATGCGCTCGAAGTCCTGGCCGATCTCCGGCGCCGGCACCGAGATGATGGTGAAGCTCATCTCCCGGCGGGGCGCATACTGTTCCTGGATCTTGGCCAGGGCGGTCATGTGGGCCTGGTATTGTTGCTGCTGGGCCTCGCTCAGCTTGAGGCACTCGGGCTTGGCCTGCGGCCGGAAGGGCGGCTCGCCGAACTTGGTCAGCAGCACCATGCCCGACAGGGCGCCGATCAGGTCGCGGCACTGCTCGGCGGCCCGGCGGCAGGACTGCTCCACCGTGGCGGTGTACTCGGGGCTGAGGAACAGCGCGGTGTCGAAGCGGTGGTCGTAGCCGTACTGCTCGTTGACCTTGCTGGTCTGGGGGTTGACGATCAGGGTCCGCAGCCCGGCCTTCTTCAGGTCCTTGACCAGGTAGCGCACCAGCCGCTCCTGGCCGATGTAGAACATCAGGTTGACCGTGGTCTTCTTCGCCAGGTCCTTGCCGGCGGACTTGAACCCGTTGACGTAGGCGCGGACGATCACCTTGGCCAGTTTCTTGAGCTTGGCCTCGGGGTAGCGCTGGAAGAAGGCGGCCGTCTTGATCTCGTTGTCGCTGATGTAGCGGTTGTAGCGGAACAGGTAGCGGGGGTCGGCCAGGTCGGCCTTCTGCACCAGCTCCACCCACGGCGTGAAGTCCGGGCCGTAGGCCTCGCGGAAATTGTTGACCAGGTCGCGGGTCTGGTCGCCGCGCTCCGGCGCGGTGACGGCCGCCAGCAGGTCCTCGTAGCGCGGCGCGCCGCCGGCCAGCAGCCGGTAGGCCTCGGCCAGCACCCGGAAGGCCTCCTCCATCTTGAACAGCTTGTGCTGGACCGCGTGCACGGTCTGCTGGCGGAGCTTGACGTAAAGGTATGCCAGCAGCTGGCCGGTGCCGTCGCCGAACAGCTTGACGCAGCGCGCCGGGTCGGAGTAGCTGCGCGGGTAGTGCTCGGGCTGCACGTCGTCGAACAGCGCCCGGTTCTCGGCCAGCAGCTGCTCGAAGCTGCGCGCGGTGTAATAATCCTTGGCCTGCACCGCGCGCTCGTACTCGGCCACCGTCAACGCGAAGCCGGCGGCGTCGTGGAAGTACTGGTAGTACTCGGCCAGCGCCGGGTCCTTGGGTGGCTTGGCGGTCTTGGCGGCGATCTTCTTGAGCTCGGCCAGCGTCTTCTTGTAGCTGGCCTTGATCGGGTCGTTGCTGTCCCTGTAGAACTTCTTGGCGTTGAACATGCTTCGATTCCTTTATCTTACTGATGGAAAACGGCGCGACCCGGTCATTTGGCCAGCAGGCGGTTGACGATCTCCACCGAGTCCACAGCCGCGGCCTCGGCATTGAAGTTGGTGATGATGCGGTGGCGCAGCACCGGCAGGGCCATGCGGTCGACGTCGGCGATCGACGGGGCCAGCCGGCCGTCCAGGATGGCCGCGGCCTTGGCGCCCAGGATCAAATACTGCGAGGCGCGCGGCCCGGCGCCCCAGGCCACGTACTCGCGGACGTAGTCCGGCGCCTGGGGGTCGGCCGGCCGGCTGCGGCGGGCCAGCGACACGGCGTGGGCCACCACCGCGTCGGCCACCGGCACCTTGCGCACCAGCTGCTGCAGCGCCACGATCCGTTCGCCGCTCAGCACCGGGCTGGCCTGGCCGGCGTAGGCCGAGGTGGTGGTCCTGACGATCTCGGCCTCCTCGCGGGCGTCGGGGTAGCCGATGAAGGTGTTGAACATGAAGCGGTCGAGCTGGGCCTCGGGCAGGGGGTAGGTGCCCTCCTGCTCGATCGGGTTCTGGGTGGCCAGCACGAAGAACGGCTGCCCCAGCTCGTAGGTGTTGCCGCCGGCCGTGACCTTGCGCTCCTGCATGGCCTGCAGCAGCGCGGCCTGCGTCTTGGGCGGCGTGCGGTTGATCTCGTCGGCCAGCACCACGTTGGCGAACACCGGCCCCTTGACGAACTTGAAGAAGCGCTTGCGGGTGCCGCCCTCCTCCTCGATGATGTCGGTGCCGGTGATGTCCGAGGGCATCAGGTCGGGCGTGAACTGGATGCGGTTGAAGGACAGCTGCAGGCACGAGGCCAGGGTGTTGATCAGCAGGGTCTTGGCCAGGCCGGGCACCCCGACCAGCAGCACGTGGCCGCCGACCAGCAGCGCGGTCAGCAGCTCGTCGATCACCTGGTGCTGGCCGACGATCACCTTGGCCAGCTCGGCCTTGACCGCGGCGCGGGCCTGGGCCAGGTCGGCGATGGCCTGGACGTCGGAGGGGGCAGTTTTCACGGACGCTCCTTTGTTTCGGTCGATGGTAACCAAATATGATACCCCAACAGCCGACGCAGTGTCAATAGACTATTTCGCTTGACTTTCGCGCCGGAAGCGACTACCATTCTTGATGCGCCGGCCCCGGGGCGCGGCGACGCAACAACCAAAAGCGAAGGGCTCTATGGACCGAGTTGTGGAGATCCTGCAGGGACTGTCGGCGATCCATTCGCCGTCGGGCATGACCGGCGAGGTGATCGCGCACTGCGCCGCGGTCTGCAAGAAGGCGGGCATTGCCGCCCGGGTCACCAACAAGGGCGGGCTGCTGGCCGGCAACCACCCGGCGCCCGACCTGGTGGCCACCGCCCACGTCGACACGCTGGGGGCGATGGTGCGCGGCGTCAACGGCGACGGCCAGCTGGCGTTCACGGCGATCGGCGGGCCGGTGTGGCCGTCGTTCGAGGGCGAATACGTCACCGTGGTCACCACGGAGGGGAAAAAACACCGCGGCACGCTGCTGCTCAACAACCCCTCGGCCCACGTCAACCGCGAGGCCGGCAAGGCCGAGCGCACCCCCGACGCCATGTACATCCGGCTGGACGCGCCCGTCAAAAAGAAGGAGGACACGGCCAAGCTGGGCATCCAGGTCGGCGATTTCATCGTGTTCGACCCGCGGTTCGAGCATACGGCGACCGGGTTCGTCAAGTCCCGTTTCCTGGACGACAAGGCCGGGGCCGCCTGCCTGCTGGAGGCCATGCTGCGGCTGGGCGCCGCGCGCCTCAGGAAGCTGCCGCTGTGCTGCTTCTTCTCCAACTTCGAGGAGGTGGGCCACGGCGCCACGGCCGGCTTCCCGGACCGCTGCCGGCGGATGCTGGTGGTGGACATGGGCGTGGTGGGCGAGAAGGTGGAGGGCGACGAGCAGGCGGTGTCGATCTGCGTCAAGGACTCGACCGGGCCCTACGATTACGGGATGCGGACCCGGCTGCAGCGGCTGGCGGCCAAGGGCAGATTGCCCTACAAGCTGGATGTGTTCCCGTTCTACGGCTCGGACGGCAGCGCGGCGCTGGCG
>DATJQG010000089.1:0-2217 GCA_035506015.1 Candidatus Edwardsiibacteriota bacterium | reverse complement strand
TCAGCTCGTCCACCGTGCCATAGGCGCGCACGCGCGGCGAATCTTTGGCCACTCGCTGGCCGCCGCCGAGCGAAGTGGTGCCATCGTCGCCGCGGCGGGTGTAAATTCTGACACGATGAGGCATGGCCGGCCGCCTTTCTGCAGGAGCGAAGAGATCCAACCTCAGCCGTTGGTGATGACCAGCGGCGTGCCGTGGGCGGGATGGGTGATGACGCTGACCGCCAGGCCGTAGGCGGTGCTGAGGTTCGAGGACGTCATCACCTCCCGCGGCAGGCCCAGCGTGCGCAGCTCGCCGCCGACCAGCAGCGCCACGCGGTCGGCAAATTGCGCCGCCAGGTTCAAGTCGTGCAGCGCCACCAGCACGGCCAGCTGTTCGCTGTGAGCCAACCGGCAGGCCAGGTTCAGCAGGTCCACCTGGTGTTTCAGGTCCAGATGGGCGGTGGGTTCGTCCATCAGCAGGATCGGCGCGGCCTGCGCCAGGGCGCGGGCGATGAGCACACGCTGCTGTTCACCGCCCGAGAGCTCGCCGATGCAGCGCTCGGCCAGGTCGGCCACGTCGGCGCGCTCCATGGCGGCCTGGGCCAGCGCATGGTCGGCGCGCGATTCGCGTCCCAGCCAGCCCAGGTACGGCGTCCGGCCCATCAGCACCGTCTCCAGCACGGTGAAGGCCTCCGGCAGGCGCATGGCCTGGGGCACGATGGCCACCCGCCGGGCGCGGAGGTCCGGCGGCAAGCTGTGCGCTGCCACGCCGTCGAGCATCGCCCGGCCTCGCAGAGGCTTGAGGCTGCCGCTGGCCGCGCGGATCAGCGTCGATTTGCCTGCCCCATTGGGGCCGATGACGGCCAGAACTTCGCCTCGCCCGACATGCAGCGAAACGTTGCGCAGCACGGTGCGCGGACCATAGTTGACGGTCAGACTGTCGATACTGAGCATCGGTCCATTAACCTCCTTCGCAGCGGCCCGGGGCAAACGCGGCCCGGTCTACCAGTAAGCCTGCTGCTTGCTGCGCCTCAGCAAGTACAGGAAGAACGGCGCGCCCACCAGCGCGGTGACCACCCCCACGGGCAGCTCCTGCGGGGCAATGGCGGTGCGCGCCACGATATCCGCTAACACCAGCGACGTGGCGCCGCCCAGCACGGCCAGCGGCGTCAGATGGCGATAGTCTCCTCCCCACAGCAGCCGGATGACGTGCGGCACCACCAGGCCCAGAAAGCCGATGACGCCCGAGAAGGCCACGGCCGCCGCCGTCACCAGCGAGGCGGTGAGAATCAGCACCAGCTTCAATCGGTCTACATTGAGGCCCATCTGCCGCGCCTGCTCGTCGCCAAACTGCAGCACGTTGAGCGGCCGGCCCAGCAGGCTCAAGACGGCCAGTCCCGCGCCCACATAGGGCAGCATGGCGCCCACCGGCAGCCAGCCGCCCAGGGCATAGCCGCCGAGCAGCCACACCACGGCACGGCGCATCTCTTCGCCGGCCCGGAGCATCAGGAACGTGGTGATGGCGGTGGCGAAGGCGCCGACGGCCACGCCGGCCAGAATCAGCGTGGTGGTGGGCGCGGTCTGCCCCACGCGCGCCAGGGTGTAGACCACCGCCACGGTGGCCAACGCGCCCAGGAAGGAAGCGGCCGGCACGGCCAGGTAGCTCAGCGGCGAGTCGGGCCAGCGCACCGTCATGGCGGCGATGGCGCCCAGCCCCGCTCCCGAGGCGATCCCCAGCAAGTAGGGGTCGGCCAACGGGTTGCGGAACACGCCCTGGTAGGCGGCGCCGCTGCCGCCCAGCGCCGCGCCGGTGAGCGCCATCAGCGCAGTGCGCGGCAGGCGGATGCTGAACAGGATGGTCACCCACGTGCCGGGCCAGTCGGCGGTCAGGCGCACGAAGGGCAGCCGCGAGAGCAGAATCCGCACCACCGTCCACGGCGGAATGGCCACCGCGCCCAGCCCCACGCTGATGAACAGGGCCGCCGTGAGCGCCAGCAAGCACCAGAAGTACGGCGACAGGCGCGGCACAGCCCAGGTTCGACGGCGGACGGGCTCAACGACTTCCGAGCTAGCCATGGCGTGCCCGAACTACTTGAAGAGCTCCGGGTGCACCAGCTTGGCGATGGTTTCGAGGCCGTCCACCAGGCGCGGTCCCGGCCGGCTCACCAGGTTGTCGTCGAAGGCGTACACCGCTTTGTTCTTGACGGCGGCAATGCCGCCCCAGCCGGCGCGCTGGCC
>DATJQG010000088.1:0-4197 GCA_035506015.1 Candidatus Edwardsiibacteriota bacterium | reverse complement strand
TTTTATAAAACCAAACCTTTCCTCGTCCTAGAAAAAGAGCATTAAGTATAAACTTTCTTCTATACTTACATTCCAAGAACAAACATTATATCTACCATGAACAACAACCTCTACTACAGCACCAACCGCCGCTCGCTCGCGGTGTCCCTCAAAGACGCGCTCCTCAAGGGCCAGGCGCCGGACAAGGGCCTGTACCTGCCGCAGCAAATCCCGCAGATGTCTTTGTACGAGATCGAATCTCTGCGCGAACGGCCCTACTACGAGATCGCCTTCGAGGTATTGCGGCGTTATACGGACGGCGTGATCCCCGGGGACCGTCTGGCGGCCATCTGCAAAGAGTGCTACGATTACGAGGTCCCGCTGGAAAAGGTCTTCGGCAACAACTACCTGATGCGCCTGGACCAGGGCCCGACCGCCTCGTTCAAGGATTTCGCCGCCCGGATGATGGCCCGCTGGATGCGCTATTTCCTGGAGGAAGATAAGCAGGAGCTGGTAATATTGACCGCCACCTCGGGCGACACCGGCAGCGCCGTGGCCCACGCCTTCCACAACGTCGACCGCATCCACATGGTGGTGCTGTTCCCGCGCGACGAGGAGTCGGGCCGCCAGCGCAAGCAGATGACCACCCTGGGCGGCAACGTCACGGTGATCAGCGTCGAGGGCAAGTTCGACGACTGCCAGGCCATGGTCAAGCGCGCCTTCTCGGACCCGGACCTCAAAAAGATCCGCTTTTCCTCGGCCAACTCCATCAACATCGGCCGGCTGCTGCCGCAGTCGGTGTACTACGCCTATGCCTACGCGCGGTTGGCGCGGGGCGGCCAGCCGGTCACATTCTCGGTTCCCTCGGGCAATTTCGGCGACATGATGGGCGGCCTGCTGGCCAAGCGGATGGGCGTGCCGGTGGAGAAGTTCGTGATCGCCACCAATGCCAACGACGAGTTCCCGAAGTTCGTGAACAGCGGCCAGTACAGCACCATCGTCCCGTCGCGGGTCTGCATCTCCAACGCCATGAACGTCGGGCATCCCTCCAACCTGGCCCGCTTCGTCGACCTCTACGGCGGACAGATGAACGAGACCGGTCTGATCGTGGCCGACCCCAACATGGCCGCCGTCCGCCGCGACATCTACGCCACCAGCGTGGACGACGAGTCCACCCGCGCCACCATCAAGGGGACATACGAAAAATACAAGACCGTTCTCGAACCGCACGGCGCCGTGGCCTGGGCCGGCCTGATGCGATATTGGGAAAGCGGAGCGCAGCCACAGCTGGCGGTGTCGATCGAGACCGCTCATCCCGCGAAATTCCCCGAGGAGATCACCAAGCTGATCGGCGTGGACCCCGCCCTGCCGCCCAGCCTGGCCGGTCTGGACCACAAGCAGGAGCAATACCAGTCGATGGGCATGGATTACTCCCAGTTCAAGGAAATCCTGGCGAAGAAGTTTTCATGAAGCACATCGTGATCATCGGCGACGGCATGGCCGACTATCCCGTGGCCAGGCTGGGCGGCAAGACCCCGCTGATGGCGGCCAACAAGCCGGCCATCGACCGCATCGCCAAGCTGGGCCGTTGCGGCCGGCTGGTGACCGTCGAGGCCGACATGCCGCCGGGCAGCGAGGTCGCCAATCTGACCGTGCTGGGCTACGATCCCAAGCAGTGCTACCAGGGCCGCGGCGTGCTGGAGGCCGCCAGCCTGGGCATCGCCATCAAGGACAACGACGTGGCCATGCGCTGCAACGTGATCTGCGTGGCCGACGGCAGGATCAAGAACCACTCGGCCGGGCATATCCCCACCGAGGAGGCGCATGAACTGCTCAAAGAGCTGCAGGCGAAGCTGGGCTCGGACATCGTCCACTTCTACCCCGGCATCTCGTATCGCCATCTGTTGGTATTGTCGCAGGGTTCGCCCGACTTCGAGTGCTTCCCGCCGCACGACAACGTGGGCAGGCCGATCACCGAGATCATAATCAAACCGCGGTCTCCCGAGGCCGAGCAAACAGCGATGCTGCTGAACGACCTGATCCTGAGATCGCATGAGATCCTGGCGAACCATCCAGTGAACAGGAAACGGGCGGCCGCCGGCAAGGACCCGGCCAACTACATCTGGCCGTGGTCGCCGGGCAGAAAGCCGCAAATGAAGACGCTGCGGGAGCTCTACGGCATCAAGGGGGCGGTGATCTCGGCGGTGGACCTGATCAACGGCACCGGCGTGTTGGCCGGGCTGGACGTGATCCCGGTCAAGGGCGCCACGGGTTTGTGGGACACCAATTACGAGGGCAAGGCCGACGCCGCGGTCGATGCACTGCGCGATCATGATTTCGTCTACTGCCACGTCGAGGCCACCGACGAGGCCGGGCATTCCAAGGACCTCGACCTCAAGGTCAAGACAATCGAGTACCTCGACCAGCGGCTGGTGGCGCGCATCATGAAGCAGCTCGAGGAGAAAAAGATCGAGGCCGTGGTGGCCGTGCTGCCCGACCACGCTACGCCCGTTGAGCAGGGCAACCACACCAAGGACCCGGTACCGGTGGCGATCTACGATCCCCGCCAGCAGGCGGACGGCGTCCAGGTTTACGACGAGGAGTCGGTCAAAACGGGCTCGCTGGGCCTGATGCACGGCAACGAGTTTATCAGGAGCGTGCTGGGCAAATAATAACCCAACCCCTACCCCTTCCCTCGAGGGAAGGGGATCAAAGGGGTTAGGTCAAAGGAGAGATGTATCATGCCGGAACCGATCATCGAGGAAATACGGGTCAAGGGCGAGGAGCTGCTGGCCAAGGTCAAGGAGCTGGTCAAGGAGGGCAACGTCCGCCGCATCACCATCGCCGACAGGGACGGCAAGGTGATCATGACGTTCCCGCTGACCATCGGCGTGGTGGGCGCGCTGATCGCGCCGACGCTGGCGGCCATCGGCGCCGTGGCCGCGCTGGTCACCGAGTGCACGGTCAAGGTGGAGCGCGAAGCGAAATAGAATGCAGGCTGTCTTTTTGATTTTTGTAGTACTCCTCACTTTATTAAGTGTTGCAGGTGCTATTTATTCCATTGCTCGACGCAAGACAGTATTGCTGATCATCTGTTGTCTATTATTTTTATCGTGTGCAATTATATTTTTACCTCCACTGTTTACGATGACGGACGCCCAAAGTAAAAGTTGCGTAATGGCCAATATGCACACAATGGAATTAACCGTTAGCGAATATCAGAAAAATCATGGCGGTAAATGCCCAAGTAATGAAGCTTTGTTGTCTTTACTGCCGGTCACTTTCACAAACCCCGACAACAACAAAGTATACGATTCGTTGATATCAATCAGCTTTGATAAACCGCGAGACACTGGGTTAAAGAGATATCGTTACATGCTGGGATATGGGTTAAATACTGATTCCACAAAGTATGTAATCATGGGTTTCGACAAGAATGGCATACCGATAAGATCTTATAATGGTTCTGTCTTGATATTTACCAATATGCATTAACAATGCGCCTCTGGTCGCTCCATCCCAAGTACCTCGACCGCCAGGGGCTGGTCGCGTTGTGGCGCGAAGCCCTGCTGGCGCAGGCCGTGCTGCGCGGAAGGACCAGGGGCTACCGCCATCACCCGCAGCTGGAACGGTTCCGGGAACAGCGCGATCCCGTCGCCGCCATCGGCGCCTACCTGTCGACCGTCCACGATGAAGCCGCCTCGCGCGGCTATCGTTTTACTAAGGCGAAGATCGTCCGCCCGGGGAAGCGGGTCCGGATGCGCGTCACGGCCGGACAACTGCGGTACGAGCTGGCGCATTTACGCGACAAACTGCAACGGCGTGATCAGGCAAGTCATCAATCGCTGCGCAAGTTACAGAACCCACGGCCCCATCCCCTGTTCCGGGTAACGCCCGGCAGGGTGGAAGCCTGGGAAAAACAACGTACCATGGATCGATCCTAATGGCCAAAACTTCACGGACATTTATCCGCCCAATCGTGGTCGCCAGCAGGTGCCTGGAGTTCGAGGCTTGCCGCTACAACGGCCAGATGATCCCCTGCCCCGTGGTCCGGCAGCTGCAGCCGCTGGCCGATTTTCGGCCGGTCTGCCCGGAAGTGGAGATCGGGCTGGGCGTGCCGCGCGACCCGATCCGGATCGTCGAGTCCAAGGGCAAGCGAAGCTTATACCAACCTAGCACGGGCCGTGATCTGACCGAAACGATGGGGGATTTCGCGCG
>DATJQG010000087.1:0-4340 GCA_035506015.1 Candidatus Edwardsiibacteriota bacterium | reverse complement strand
GCCTCGCCGTCCCGGAGCTCGGCCAGGCCGAAGCTGATCGACGGCCGCCGCCCCACCGACCGGCCCTCGCAGGCCAGCCCGATCCCCTCGACCGCCCGGCGCAGCCGCTCGGCGATCTCCACCCCCAGCTGGAGCTGGGTCTCCGGCAGCAGCAGCACGAACTCGTCGCCGCCGAACCGCGAGATGCGGTCGTAGGGCCGCACGCCCGACTGCAGCGCCCGGGCCGTGTCCTGCAGCAGCTGGTCGCCGCAGGCGTGGCCGTGCTCGTCGTTGACCCGCTTGAAGTGGTCGAGGTCGCCGTACAGTACGGATATCGGCAGCTGCAAACGGCGGGCACGGTTGACCTCGAGCTCGACCTCGACCTCCAGCTGGCGGCGGTTGAGCAGCCCGGTCAGCGGGTCGGTGGCCGCCAGCTTGGCGATCACCTGCGACTCTTTCTCCGCCTGCTCATAGGCCGAAGCGTCGCGGAAGATCTGCACGGCGCCCAGCAGCTGATGGTCCTCGTCATAGACCGGTGAGGACACCGCATCGACCGGGATCCGCTGGCCCGACTTGGTGCGGAGGTAGACCCGCTTGTGCGTGCGCTGCTTGACGTCGATGGCCGCCAGCAGCGGGCACAGCTGTTCGCACAGCTTGACGCCGTGGTCGTCGATGTGGCACATGATGCCGTCGTAGCAGTGCCGGCCGGCGATCTCGGCCATGGCATAGCCGGTGATGGCCTCGGCGCCCTTGTTCCAGTAAAGGATGCGGCGCTTGGTGTCGACGAAGTTGACGCCGTCGTAGGTCTGGTCGAGCAGCGACTTGTAGCAGTCCTGTGGCAGCTGCGGGATGTCGTGGTTGTTCGCCATCTGAGCGCGCGTAGGATGTTTGGGAATGATCCGCGGGATCCGTGGTAAAACGCTAGCAGCTGACCACGCCCAGCGCGATCGAGTTCAGCTTCTGGTCCTTGGAGTCGGAGCGCGACAGCATCACCACCGGCTTGGCCGCGCCGGCGATCAGCCCGGCGGCCTTGGCGCCCGCCATGTAGATCAACCCCTTGGCCAGCACGTTGCCGCAGGCGATCTCGGGCGCCACCATGATGTCGGCGTCGCCGGCCACCGGGGACGTGATCTTCTTGTGCTGGGCCGCCTCCGCGGACACCGCCAGGTCCAGCGCCAGCGGGCCGTCGACGATGCAGCCCTTGAGCTGGCCGCGCTCGGCCATCTTGGAGAGCTCGGCCGCGTCCGCGGTCTCGGGCATCTCGGGGTTGAGCACCTCCACCGCGGCCAGGATCGCCACCTTGGGTTTCTCGATCCCCAGCTTGTGGGCCACGTCCACCGCGTTGTTGACGATGTCCATCTTGGCCGCCAGGTCGGGCTTGACGCACATCCCGCCGTCGGTCAGGAACACGATCTTGGGGTAGCCCGGCGCCTCGATCACCGCCACGTGCGACAGCAGCCGCCCGGTGCGCAGGCCGACCTCCTTGTCCAGCACCGCCTTGAGGAAGGTCGAGGTGGCCACCAGGCCCTTCATCAGGAAATCGGCGCGGCCAGAGGACACGGCCTGCACCGCGGCTTTGCTGGCCTCGGCCATGTCCTTGATGTCGGTGATGTCCCAGCCCGCAAGGCTCACCTTGGCCTTGGCCGCGGCTTCCTCGATCGCTTTCTTGTCGCCGAACAGCAGGGGCGCGGCGATCCTCTCTTTGATCGCCATGGCCAGCGCCTCCAATACCACCTCGTCCTGGGCCACGGCCACGGCCACTTTCTTCGGCCCCTTGGCCTTGGCTTCCTTCATCAGGTCAGCGAACGACTTGATCATGGTCACCTTTTCAATGGTTCTTGAAACTAAATATTTACATTACCCAAACCCGCGCAGGATGGCCCTCGTCATCGAACGCCGGCTTGAATCTGAACTTCATTGCCGCCTTGACTGCACTTTGGTCCAATGCAACATCCCCGCTGGTCTTCGCGATTGTCGCCTTCGCAATATTGCCCATCGTGTCGACCAGCATCTGTACGTATACCTTACCCTCGGTGATCGGCCCACAAGGACCGGGTAATTCCGGTTTGACCATCTCAATCAGCTCGGGGAACTTTACAATCGGTACATATATGCCCGGCCGTGACCTGTCCCCGGATGGACGGCATTCGAAGGTGCCCGTCGCGTGCGTGGTATCGAGTTTCGTAGTATCAGGTACGAGAAATGCATGCAAACGGATTCTCGATTCATCGTCATTGACTTCAAACGAATAGCTTTCATTTCGGTACGCCCGTTTTGAAACGATCAATAGGTGTTTGCCTTTACCCATGCTGTCGATAACACACGGCGTCTTTCCGCTTTCGACCCAATCAAGGATCACGGTTGCGCTATCGGGCTCGGACGTCAGCTTGAGCGAGGCGAAGCGCGGGTCTGCCAGTCCTACGCCGGCCAACGCGCACCACAGCAGTGGGGTGATGATGAGGCGTTCGTTCATGGCCGGAAAGGCATGCCTACTTGAAGTTGAACGGCACCACCACGTAATCGGGGGCCGGCTTGCCGTCGCTGCCCAGCGCCGGAGTGAACGTCGATCGCCGCACGGCATCGATCAGGCGCGCATCGAGCTGCTTGTCGCCGCTGCCGCGGACGACGTCAGCCGCAGCCGCCCTGCCCGCGGTATCGATCAGCGCCAGCACGTAGATCCGCCCGTGGACATCGAGGCCGCCGGTGCCGCCGTGATCAACCGGAGGGGACCAGAGCTTGACGACCGCTGGGGGCCGGGCGATCGACGCGATGCCGCTCCCCAGCGGTTCGAGTGTCAACGTGCAGGTCGCCCGCAGGCCGGTCCTGACCTCGACGTCCCGCTGCATGAACTGGTAGCCCTGGGCGTAGACCAGCAGCTGGTGCCTGCCGGGGGTAACCCGTTTGATCACGATCGGCGCCTTGCCATAGACCGCGCCGTCCAGGAACACGACCGCGCTGTCGGGCGCGCCCTTGACCAGCACCGAGCCGTACCGCGGGTCGGCCTGCGCGGCGCACGCCAGCGCCAGGCAGAATGCGAAAACGAAGGATGGCCTCACGTCGATCGCCCCTCATTCTTCATTCGTCATTCCGCCTTCGAAATTCTTATTTGTACTCCCGGGCCTGCTCCTCGCCCTTCAGCACCCGCATCCCGGCCTCGGCCAGCGCCGTCATCTCGTCCTCGCCGGGGTAGACCTTGACCGGCGCGATCCAGGCCACGCGCTGTTTGATCCACTCGATGAACTCGGGGAAGTAGGCGAAGCTGCCGGTCAGCACGATGGCGTCCACCCGGCCGTTGACCACGGTGGCCATCTCGCCGATGGTCTTGGACACCTGGTAGGCCATGGCCTCGACGATCAGCGTGGTCTTCTGGTCGCCGGCCTTGACCTTGTCCTCCATCTCGCGGCCGTCGTTGGTGCCCAGGTGCGACACGCAGCCGCCCTGGCCGGCCAGCTTCTTCTTCATCTCGGCCTCGCTGTACTTGCCGGAGAAACACATCTTGACCAGGTCGCCGGTGGGCAGCGTGCCGGCCCGCTCGGGCGCGAACGGCCCGTCGCCGTTGAGCGCGTTGTTGACGTCCACCACCTTGCCCTTCTCGTGGATCCCGACGCTGATACCGCCGCCCAGGTGCACCACGATCAGGTTCAGCAGTTCGTAGGACTTGCCCAGGTCGCGCGCCGCGCGCCGCGCCACGGCCTTCTGGTTGAGGGCGTGGAAGATGCTGACCCGCGGCAGCTCGGGCAGGCCCGAGTAGCGCGCCAGCGGGTTGAGCTCGTCCACCACCACCGGGTCGACGATGTAGGACTTGACCCCGGCGTCGCGGGCGATGTCGTCGGCGATCAGGCAGCCCAGGTTCGAGGCGTGGTCGCCGCCGGTGCCGGCCTTGATGTAGTCCAGCATCGCCTGGTTGACCCCGTAGACGCCGGACGGGATCGGCTTGAACAGCCCGCCGCGGCCGATGATCACGTCCAGCGACTTGACGTGGATGCCGGCCTTTTCCAGGCTCCGCTCGATCACCTCCTTGCGGAAGTCGAACTGGTCGGTGATGCGCTTGAAGGGCGCCAGATCCTCGGCCGAGTGGCGCAGGGTGTCCTTGAACACGGGCTTGCCGTCCTCGTACACCGCGATCTTGGTCGAGGTCGAGCCGGGGTTGATGGCCAAGACTTTGTAGGGCAAGAGAACCTCCGATTATTTTTTTAGTTTTAATTTTTTACGTTTTTCGCGGGCGATGACTAGTTGATCTGTTTGACTATGGTTCTTATATGTTTCCCAATCGGGGTAATAATTTTCACTTTGATCACCAAAAACGCACCAACCATTCCTCTTACCACGGGCAAATAACTCTAGATATGGACCTGGACTAC
>DATJQG010000086.1:0-5319 GCA_035506015.1 Candidatus Edwardsiibacteriota bacterium | reverse complement strand
GGATCGACAACGCCGGCCAGTGGGGGCCCTGCGATTCGGCGACATTCTACAAGGCGGCCCCGTACGTCGAGCCCTCGGGCGCGTTCCTGCCGGACAACCTGGTCTACGTCTGGCCCAATCCGGCCCGCGGCGGCCAGGTGCATTTCCACTACTACGTCAATGCCAACGCCGCGGTCACCGCCGATGTCTTCTCCCTCGACGGCCGGCGGATCGTTCATTTGACGGGCCGGGGCGAGGGCGGGCGCCCGCCGCACCAGGCCTCCTCCAACGCCATCGTCTGGGACATCGGCGGGGTCGCCAGCGATGTCTACCTGCTGCGGCTGAGCGCCACCAGCGACGCCAGCGGCGAGCAGCGGACGGTCACCAAGAAATTCGCCATCGTCAAGTAGGGAACGAGCATGCGATCCTTCCGTCTTCTGCTGCTGCTGGCGCTGGCGCTGTCCGCGGCCCCGCTGGCCGCCGACGGCACGACGGCAGCCTCGTTCCTGGCCCTCGACGCCGGGGCCGGCGCCATCGCCATGGGCGGGACCGTGGCCGCCCGCGGCGGCACGGTCGGGGACGTGTTCTGGAACCCCGGCGGTTTGGGCTGGCTGCGCGGCACGGCGCTCACCGTCGGCCACACCGAATCCGTCCAGTCGATCCGCTGCGAGTACCTGGGCGCCGCCTACGGCACCGACCGGCTGACGTTCGCCGCGTCCCTCAGGTCGCTGTCCGTCAACGGCCTCGAGGAACGGACCGGCCCCTCGGAGTCCCCGCTATCGCAGTTCGGGGTCAGCGGCGTGGCGCCGGCGATCTCCTGCGCGAGATCGTTCGGACAGCACTGCGCCGTCGGCACCAGCGTGCGGTATGTCTACCAGAAGATCGGCGCCGACCGGGCCGCCGCGCTGGCCAACGACATCGGCGTCAGCTACCGCGGCGGCATCGCGGGCCTGGCGGCGGGCGCCGCCATCACCAACTGGGGCAGCGGCGTCAAGTTCCGGGACCGCTCCGACCCCTTGCCCGCCCGGCTGCGGGCCGGGGCCAGCTATGCCATGTTCGACAACGCCCTGCTGGTGGCCGCCGACGTGGTGCAGCCGTTCCACCAGCGGCCCTATGCCAGCATCGGCGCCGAGGGCGTGATGCGGGATATGGTCAGCCTGCGGGCCGGGTACCGGGGCGGGCTGGGCGACGCCGGGGGCCTCGCCGGTCTCTCCGCGGGGCTGGGGGTCGCCTTCCGGGGCTACCAGGTGGACTACGCGTTCTCCTCGCAGGGGGCGCTCGGCATGGCGCACCATCTGTCGCTGTCGTTCAGCGCCACGCAGGCGGCCAGGGCCGGCGAGCGCTCCGAGCGGATCATCGCCGCCGAGCTGCAGCGGCGGGGCCGGCTCACCGCCGAGACCTTCTACCAGCAGGGGCTGGCCCAGCAGCAGGCGGGCAAGCTGGAGGAGGCGCTGGCCAGCTTCGACCTGGCGCTGGTGTGGGACCCCTCGTACAGCGACGCCGCGCGGGGCGACGCCGAGGTCCGTAAGCTGATCGACGACCGCGAATCCGCCAAGCACCTGGCGACCGGCCTGGCCCAGTACCAGCAGGGCGAGCTGATCGAGGCCATCGCCGAGTTCGGGCAGGCGCTGGACATCGCGCCGGACAACCAGGCGGCGAAGGAGTCGCTGCGCAACGCTTCGGACGCCCTGCTCAACGCCGGGCCGGCGGGCACCGCCGCCCGCGGCGACACCGCCCGGCAGATCGGCCGGCACCTGCAGGCCGGCCTGGCGTTCCTGGCGGAAAAGCAGTACGCCAAGGCCATCGACGAGTGGCAGCGGATCCTGGCGCTGGACCCGCGGCACCGCACGGCCAACGCCTACATCGCCCAGGCCCGGTCGCTGCAGCAGTCGGCGGTCGACGACCTGCTGCAGCGGGCGGCGGACAATGCGGCGCAGGGGCGATGGTCCCCGGCCCTGCGCCAGGCGGACCAGGCGCTGGCGATCGATCCCGGGAACGGCGCCGCGCTGGCGAAGAAGCAGGAGATCACCGCCGCCCTGGCCGAGCTGGCCGGCGGCCACGCCCGCAACGGCATCGCCCTGTTCAACCAGGGGCGTTATGCCCGGGCCGAGGTGGAGCTGAAGCTGGCGCTGGCGCTGGACAAGGACAACAGGGACGCTGCCGACTGCCTGCGGAGGATCGCCTCGAAGACGCTCAGCGCCAGGGGCCAGGACATCAACGACCTGTACCTCCAAGGGATCAGCGCGTACACCCAGGGGCACTACGAGCAGGCGATCGCCTACTGGCAGCAGGTCGTGAAGCTCGATTCCACCAACGCCAATGCCCGCCGCAACATCGAGCGGGCCCAGCAGAAGCTGCGGATCATGGGCCAGTGACCACGTCGACAATGACCATCGGCGGATGGATGTCCGGATCGACCCGTTCCTGATACAACCGGGAAACGGTCGGAAACCAAGGGAAGCCGCGGCGCACGCCGCGGCTTCCCTTGCAACTGCTCCGGTGCCTTGGTTACCCCGGCAAACCGGTTAGAAAAGAACGGGGGCTGCTGCCCCCGTTCTTCATGGTGCGGCGTTCGCCGCTCAGCGGACGAAAAAGTAGACGGCCGCCGAGATCAGCGCGGCGCAGGGGATGGTCAGCACCCAGGCCCAGAGGATCTGGCCGGCCACGCCCCAGCGCACCGCGCTCTTGCGCTTGAGCGAGCCGACGCCCATGATGGCCCCGGTGATGGTGTGGGTGGTGCTGACCGGCACGCCCATGGCCGACGAGACGAACAGGGCGGTGGCGGCGCCGAACTCGGCGCAGAACCCGTCCACCGGCCGCAGCTTGGCCACCTTCTGGCCCATGGTCTTGACGATCCGCCAGCCGCCGAACATCGTGCCCAGGGCGATGGCCGAGTGGCAGGACAGCACGATCCAGATCGGGATCGACGTGAAGTCCTTGGCCATGTACCCGGCGCTGACCATCAGGCCGGCGATGATGCCCATGGTCTTCTGGGCGTCGTTGCCGCCGTGGCCCAGGCTATAGGCCGCGGCCGACAGCAGCTGGCCGCCGCGGAAAAAATTATCGACCTTGCTGGGCGCCACCCGCCGGCAGATCCACATCATCGCCACGCCGTTGCACATGCCGATCAGCAGGCCCAGCAGCGGCGAGATCGCGATGAACAGCACCGTCTTGGTGATGCCCGGCATCACCAGCGATCCCGGGCCGGCCTTGACCAGGGCCGCGCCGATCAGGCCGCCCATCAGGGCGTGCGAGGAGCTGGTGGGCAGGCCGACGTACCAGGTGATCAGGTCCCAGGCGCAGGCGCCGACCAGCGTCGCCAGGATGATCCGGGCGTCGATCACGTCGACGCTGACGATGCCCTTGCTGATGGTGGTCGCCACGTGGGTCTTGAAGATCAGGAAGGCGACGAAGTTGAAGAAGGCCGCCCACAGCACCGCGTGGCGCGGGGCCAGCACGCGGGTGGAGACGATGGTGGCGATCGAGTTGGCCGAGTCGTGGAAGCCGTTGAGGAAGTCGAAGAACAGGGCCAGCAGGACCAGTGTGATGATCAGGGGCGTCATCAGGCGTTCTTCACCAGGATCGATTCGATGACGTTGCTGATGTCCTCGCAGATGTCCAGGCAGGTCTCCACGCCCTCGAAGATCTCCTTCCACTTGATCACCTGCATGGCGTCGCCGCCGTCGTCGAACAGCTTGCCGATCACCTGGTCGCGCAGGTGGTCGCCGTCGTTCTCCAGCCGGTTGATCTCGATGCAGCTGACCAGGATCGGCCGGTGGTGCTTGCTGTGGCGCAGGCCGCCCAGGGCCTTGCCCAGGCAGCGCACCGACGACTCGATCAGCTCGGCGAACTTCAGCAGGTCGGCATTGACGCCGTTGATCTTGTAGAGCCTCATCCGCTTGGAGACGCTGTACAGCATGTCGACCAGGTCGTCCAGCTCGTGGGCCAGCTCGTAGATGTCCTCGCGGTCGAACGGCGTGATGAAGCTGCGGTTGAGCTTGTCGATGATGTCATGGGTGATCTCGTCGCACTGGTGCTCGATGTCCTTCATCCGCTCGATGCCCGCGTCGTCGAACTTGCCGTTGGCCGCCAGGTCCTTGAACGCGGCGGCCGCGATGTTGATCACCTCGGCCTGCTTGTCGAACAGGTCGAAGAACTGCTCCTCCTTGGGGATCAGGGAAAACGCCATGAAGTCCTCCGGCAGTCGTTGTGCTGATCGGTCCTTCCGTCAGACATTATAGCATACGGCGGTGTGAAATTCCACTTTTTTGGCATGGGGGTTGCTCGATCGGCCGCGCAACGCGAAAAGGCCGGCACCATGCGGTGCCGGCCTGGGTATTTTCTGGTGCGCCCAAGAGGACTCGAACCTCTAGCCTACGGATTCGTAGTCCGTTGCTCTATCCAATTGGGCTATGGGCGCACAATACGGTAATTATATTATGTTCCGGCCGACAAGTCAAGGTAAAACGCGCAGCGCGGGACGATGCCGGAACGATGCTGCGACGGCATACTAATGTGCGAACTCCTTTTCGCCGCTGCTGCGCTGAGAATGGTATTTTGGGGGGTATCGAAGTCACTATTTGTGACGTTCGTTCCGGCCTCACGGTGTTAACGGCCGTCGGTAAAAAAATATGTTCGCATGGGCGACAAGCGGTTAAAATGCTGCAGCCAACGCATGGCACATTTCTTGCTTTTCATTACATCATCAACGAAAGCAAGGAGGAGAAAGGAAATGAAGTACCTGACGTTCGCCGTCGTGCTGCTGCTGGCCGCCACCGCGTGGGCCGGCGAATTGGTGCAGACCATCACCTTCGATCAGAACCAGCTGCGGACGCTGTCCGTCGGCCAATACCAGCTGTTGGCGTACCCCGGATACGCCACATCCAGTGACCCGGGCAAGCCCAGCCTGCCGCAGGTGGTGCAGTCGCTGGCGCTGCCGGCCGGCGCGGTGATCACCGGCGTCAAGGTGATCGCCCAGGATGAGCGGCCGCTGCCCGGCTCCTACGATATCGCCCCGGCCCAGCATGCCTCGCCGCTGCCGATGCCCGGCCGGACGTTCTCCTACGCCGCGATCCCGCCCGACCAGGCGGTCTACGGTGCCGACCAGGTTTACCCGCAAGCGCCGGTCGTTGCGCTGGGCTCGGGCACGATGTGCGGTTACAGCATCGGGCGGGTCGAGATCTATCCGGTGCGGTACAATCCCGTGGCGCGTACCGCGTTCTTCACCAGTTCGCTGACCTACGCGGTCAGCTACCAGCTCAACAAGGCCGCCGGCACCGTTCCCACCCAGTTCCAGCAGGAGACCTTCGGCAAGGCGATGCGGTCATTCGTGGCCAACCC
>DATJQG010000085.1:0-7113 GCA_035506015.1 Candidatus Edwardsiibacteriota bacterium | reverse complement strand
TCGGTATCCGCGCTGCGGTGGGCCCGGCGCAGCAGCTCGTTGCTCTCGGTGGCGAAGGACTCGTTGACCGCCTCGCAGCCCGCCGGCAGCGGATCGTCGACCACGACGTAATGCCGGTCCTGCGTGCTGGTCACCGTCAGCGTCACCTTGTAGACCTGCCCGGCCTGGAACTGGGTGACCGCGGAGTCGCCGCTGATCGTGGTGATCTTCTTGCTCACCGACAGCCCTTCGTTACGGACCTTGACCGGGTCTAGCGGCGCGTACACCATCCGCAGGCCGTAGTACAGCCGGCCGGCGCCGTCCTTGGCGATGTCCACCGGCAGCTGCCGGCCCGGCGTGAACTCGGACAGGGCGAACTGCTTGCTGCGGGTGTCCAGCTGGCGGCCCTTGAAGATCTCGCGCAATATTTCCTTGCCCCCGACCTTGACGCTGGCCGTGAAGTCCGGCGTGTCCTTCTCGTAGATGGTGAGGTAGTCGTCCAGCGCCGTGAACACGTGGATGTTCTCGTGGGTGCTGCGCCAGCGCCCGATCTTGCGCTCCTCCAGCAGCCATGTGACCACTTTCTCGGCGCCCGGGAACTCGCCCTTGGCCTCCAGCAGGGTCGACAGGATGAACGCCGTGCTGATGGTGTTGTCGTAGAACACCCAGCAGTCGGTCTCGTCGGCCGCGTCCTCGAAGTGCCACTTGGTGGGCGAGACCTTGACCGCGTTCAGCAGCTGCTGGGCCAGCTCGGCCTGCATCTCGGGGTGCGTGCCGGCCAGTTTCAGCGCCCGCAGCAGCATCGCCCGGCCGAACAGGTTCAGCTTGGCGCGCCGGGCGTAGAGCTTCTCCATCGTCCCGGCCTCGGGGTGGCCCCACTGCGCCAGGGCGTAGCAGCCATAGCACAGGGTGTTCAATTTCCAGCGCTGCGAGTAGTACGGCCAGTCGAGCTGGTCCAGCGCGGTGACGCTGCGCAGCTGCTGCTGCAGGTAGGCGATGCCCAGGTCGGCCACGGTCTGGTCGACGGCGTAGCCCTTGGCCTTGGCCCGCGCCAGCCCGGACATGGCGTAGGCCGTCAGGTAGGGGTCCTCGCGCGGGCTGTCCATCCACAGGCCGAACCCGCCGCTCTTGGCCTGGAACTTGTAGACCCGCTCGATGCCCGCCTGGACGTAGGCATGGATGTCCTTGCCCTTGGCCGGCGCCAGGTTGACGTTGACGATCAGGTCGTGCGCCAGGATCATCGGCATCAGGCCGGACATGGTCTGCTCCAGGCAGCCGTAGGGATACTTGATCAGGTAGTCCAGGCAGGCCTCCAGCCCCGAGAACGCGGTCGAGCTGGCGGACACCTCCAGCGAGCCGATGCCGGGCCAGGCCCGCTCCGGCACCTGCAGCGCCTGCTGGGCCGACGTCTCGGTCTGCTCGTACAGCGCCACGGCCTCGGTGATGGCGGGCAGCTGCACCGGCAGCGTCTGCTCCAGGCCGTCCTTGCCGCCGGGCGCGGACGCCGTGAACCTGAATTTGGCTTCGCCCAGATTTTTGGCGCGGAACGTGTAGTTGACCACCTGCGCCTGGTTGGGCTGCACCGTCACCACCCGCTTGGCGTCGCCCAGCAGGTCCACCCCGCTGGCCTCGGCCCTGACCGTGACCTCCTGCGCCACGGCCGTGCGGTTGTGGACGGTGACGCCGGCGGCCAGGCTGTCGCCCACCCGCAGGAAGCGCGGCAGGCTCTCCAGCAGCATGATCGGCTTGGAGACCGTGAAGCTGTTGTCGGCCGAGCCGAACTGCGAGGCCTTGGTGTGGGCCAGCGCCATCACCTTGAACGCGGTCAGGTTGTCCGGCAGCCGGAAGCGCGCCGACGCCCGCCCGTCCTTGTCGGTGTAGACCGCGGCGGTGTAGAACGGCGTGGTCAGGAACTCGCCGCGGAAGCTGTTCTCCGGGCCGCCGCCGCCGCCGCGGTTCTCGCCCTTCTCGCCGTAGCTGCGCTGGCCGATCACGTGCAGCCTGGTCTCGGCGCTCTCCACCGACAGCGGCCGCTGGCCGTAGAAGGCGTCGAAGGCGTCGGGCGTCTTGAAGTCGATCAGGTTGAGCACGCCCTTGTCGACCACGGCCAGCGTCACCTCGGCCAGGGCCGGCTGGTTCTGGAAATCGCGTGCCGCCACCTCGAGCGTCACCGAGTCGCGCGGGGCGTACAGCGGCTTGTCGCTGGCCACCGTCAGCGCCAGCCGCCGGCTGCCGGGGTCGACCGGCAGGTTGATGTAGCCCATCTTGAACGCCGGCTTGGAGAGGTCGTCGCCGTCCTCGGCGTACCGCTGCTCGGCCAGCCGGCCCCGCAGCAGGATCACCGAGACGTAGACGTTGGGCAGGTGCTCCGCCGTCAGCGGCAGCTCGATGGTCGGCGCGCTGCCCGCCAGGTCCAGCACCTGCTGCGAGATCACGTACTCGCGCTCCAGCGTCACCAGCGCCTTGGCCGAGACATAGGGCGATTTGATCATGATCCGCGCCACGTCGCCCGGCCGGTAGCTCTCCTTGTCCGCCACCAGGTCGATGCGGTCGTCGTTGCGGGCCTCCCAGGCCACGTAGCCGTCGCCAACCGCGTAGAAGTACGAGCCGTTGTAGATCTCGTTGGCCCGGCCGTCGGCGCTCTGCAGCTTGACGATGTAGAAGCCCGGCCGCTGCGGCGTGTAGCTGACCGCGGCGGGCTGCGGGCCCGTCGTCACGCTGCCGGTGTAGACCGTGCTGTCCTGGCGCTCGGAGTACCACTCGTAGCGGCCGCCGGCGCCGGCCCGCCGCGCCGAGATCCACTGCTGGCGCACGATCTCGACGTCGACCCGCCGGCCGGTCAGCAGCGCGCCGTCGGGCTGGGCCGCGATGACGGAGAGCTCCAGCGGCTTGCCCAGGTCGACGAAGCTGGTGTTCTGCAGGTAGCCGATGTAGTACTCGCCGCGGTGGACGATGGCCTGGCGCCGGCCCGACAGCGCCACGCGGTCCTGCGACGTCACCGTGCCCTCCAGGGTCAGGCCCATCGTGCCCTTGCTGCCGTGCAGGTCGAGCTTGGCCGAGACCGCGGCATGCCCCTGGTCGTCCAGCTGGCCCTCGCCCGAGGCCAGCAGGCTGCCGTAGTCGCGGTTGTCGTCCCACCACCAGTAGCGGCTGAAGATGTAGCCGGGATGCCCCGGCGGCGCGTAGTCGTAGGGCGCCAGCCGCATCGCCCAGGAATACTGCTCCTTGGCCATCGGCGAACCGAACAGGTACCGGGCGGCGACGCTGCCGGAAAGCTCGTCGCCGGCGACGTACTCGGGCCGGTCGATCGCGGCGCTGACCTCGAACGTGGCCGGCTTGTAGGCCTCGACCCGGAAGCTCTCGCTGGCCTCCATCCGGGCGGACGAGTCGCCGCTGGCGCGGATCGAGTAGTAGCCGGTGGGCGCGTCCTTCTTCAGCTGCAGCACGTAGCCGAACGAGCCCCACTCCGACAGCGCCACCGCGGTGTTGGCCAGCTCCTGGTCGCGCGAGTCCTTGATCACCAGCGACAGCGAGCGCGGGCCGGGGACCTGCCACTGCCCCAGCCGCTTCTGCCGGACAATGCCCTTGATGTAGACCTTCTCGCCGGCCTTGTACAGCCCGCGCTCGGTGGTCAGGTAGCCCTGGTACTGCACCGGCTGCGGGTTCCAGTCGTAGCTCAGGCCGAACTCGTAGGGGCTGATGCCCATGCCCCAGTCCGAGACCAGCACCGCGCGGTCGCTGCCCTTGGTGACGATGGCCCAGACCCGGGGCCGCCGGCCGTAATACTCGTCGCCCTCGCCATTGTCGTCCGCCGCCGCCGGCTTGATGCCCAGCTTCTCCCAGCCCGGGCACTGGCACAGCCCGCGCTTGTCGGTCTTGCCGGTGAACACCACCCTGTTGTCGTCGTCGCGCAGCTCCACCGCGGCGCCGGCCACCGGCTGGCAGTCCTTGAGCCGGGTGACCCACAGCAGCGCGTTCTCCGGCGAGTATTTGCCGGTCAGCCCCAGGTTGGTGACCTGGACGAAGCCCGCCACCGACCGCACCTGCGTGGTGTCGACCCAGTGCTCGTATGAGTACTCGCGCGGCGGCAGGCCGTAGAGGTTGTAATAGACCAGGCCGGTGTTGTCGGGCGTCAGCACGGCTTTCAGCTCCAGCGGCAGCCGCTTCAGCGCGTTGCGGCGGGTCTCCAGCGCCCATTCGTCGTTGACGCTGCCCGCGCCGGCCGCCACCGGGTAGTCGTTGGGCACGCCGTGCTGCAGCAGCGGCACGATGCCGTCGGTCGGGATGTTGGCGATGCGGCGCTGCACCTGCGGCCAGTTCATCACCCGCACCGGCAGCCGCGCCGGCAGGTAGGCCTCCAGCACCCCCAGCCCGGCCGGGATCTGCAGGGCCGGGGCGTAGCCCGCGGTGGTGACCCGCACCTCCACGTCCTTGCCCAGCACCTGGCCGAACATGTCCCGCAGCTTGCCGGAGATCACGATGCGGTAGCTGGACTCGGGCGTGAAGTCGAACTGGAACGACGGCTGGTCCGTGGTGTAATCGTAGCTCGAATAATAGCTCTCGTCGTACTCGCCGCCGCCGAACCCGATATGCTTCTCGCCGAACAGCCCGGTTTTGGGCGCGATGGTGATGTTCTTGAGCAGGTCCTTGCCGTAGACCGGGTTGGAGAACTGGAACACCACCGGGCTGGCCGGGTCGGCGTCGGGTTTCTGGGCCGCGCCCTCGAACCGGAAATAGTTGTAGGTCGAGAATTCCAGCGTGTACTCGGCGGCCATGCCCAGGTCGCCCCGGGCCGCCAGCAGCCCCTTGGCCAGTTCCACCCGGATGGTCCGCTCCTGCGGCATCTTGGCCACCCGGTCGAGGTAGGCGTCGTAGGCCTTCTGCAGCAGCAGCCGGTTGAGCCGCGCCAGGTTGTCGCCGCTCAAGGATTGGGACGCCAGGGTCCGCGTGCCCTGGTTGAGCTTGACCTGGGCGAAGCGCGCCGGCGTATAGAGCTGCGCCGATCTCATCAGGCGGTTGATCTCGCCCACCACCGCGTCCTTGAGCTTGGGGTCGGCGGGCATCCGCACGTCGTACTCGTTGAGCAGCCGCACCGTGGCGGGCGAGAACTGCGCGGCCAGGAACATCGATACCGAATCGGCCGGGCTGCGCAGCTGCCGCCAGAACATTTCGGCAAAGTCATCGGCGGCGAAGCCGGGCCCCGGCGACAGCGTCCTGACCGCGGCCAGCGCCAGCACCGTGCGGCTCCGTCCCAGCCGCCGCTGTTCGTCCTCGGTCGGCGGCCGGACGTCCATCGTCAGCGGGACCTTGGCGCCCTTGGCGTCCACCGTGAACACTTTGATGAAGGGCTTGGCCCGGCCGGCGTCCATCGGCTGGTTGAAGTACAGCCAGATCACCTGGCTGAGGTTGACGTGGGTCTGTTTCTGGCCGGGGTCGGAGTAGGACAGCTGCGGCCGCGGCGTCTCGAAGCCCCAGGTCTCGTCCTTGGCCAGCGCCGCGCCCGACAGGGACTTGGTCCCGGCCGGCACGGTCAGCGTGTAGGCCGTGGCGTAGGTCAGGGTGTCGCGCGGCGTGAACACCAGCGTCGACGGTCCGTTCCAGCGGTACTTGCCCCGCACCGGCGGCGCGATCGACAGCGGCCCGGAGCCGCCGCCCTCGGGCAGGGCCTCCAGCGGGGCCATCGGCTGGCTGAAGGTGACCGTGATGTCCATCGCCTGGTTGATGGCGGCGACCGGCCCCACGGGCGTCTTGGCCAGCACCTGCAGGGGCGCGTTGCCCTGCGCCGCCATGGCGAGTGAAGCCAGCGCGCCCAGCGCCACCGCGACGGCGACCGCCGTCATCCCGCACCAGTTGTTCCGCTTCATGGTCCCGGCCTTTCAGAAAGGTGAATCATTGAACGCAGGATGGGTCGTCAGGGCCGCAGGTCAACGCTCCGGCAGAGCCGGTCGTTGCGCAGGGCCCGGGACACCGACTGGAGGTACGCCTCGACCCGCTGCTCCATGCTGTCCGCCAGCGGGCGGTCCCGTTGCTGCAGCGGCGATTTCAGCAGGTGGTCACGGCGGTAGTCGTACAGCCCGGGATTGCCGTCGAACGCCGACAGCAGCAGCAGCGAGTCGGTGAACAGCGCGAACCGGCCGCCGTACCACTCCACGGCGCAGCGCGACCGCGCCGTGTCCAGCAGCGAGCGCCCCGTTGCCGCGTGGGTCGCGGGCAGGTCGAGCAGGTCCAGCACCGTCGGCAGCAGGTCGACCTGCGAGGCGATGCGCGACGTGCGGCCGGGCTGGACCAGGCCGGGCGCCAGCACCAGGCACGGCACCAGGAAGATCGAGCGGAAATCGTGCTGGGACGGCGACGTGGTGTGGTCGCCCACGATCACGAACACCGTGCTGTCGTACCACGCCGTGGCCCGTGCCGCCGCGAAGAAGCGGCCCAGCGCGAAATCGGAGTAGCGCAGCGCCCGCTGGTACTCGCTCTCGCCGGGCAGGCGCGGGATCAGCGCGTTGCGGTCCGCCGGGATGGCGAACGGCACGTGCGGGTTGAGCGAATAGATCGCCAGGCAGAACGGCTGCGCCATCTTGTCCGCGCGGGCGCAGGCGTCGAGGAAGGCCGGCTCGTCGTACAGGCCCCAGACGCCGTCCTGGACGCGTGCGGAGAGTCCGGGATAATCCTCCTTGCCGAAATAGCGGGCGAAGCCCGCCATCCGGGCGAAGGCGTCGAACCCCATCGAGCCGGTCTTGGCCCCGTGGTAGAACGCGGTGGCATAGCCCCGTCTGGCCAGGATCGTCCCCAGCCCCAGCAGCCGCGCGGTCTCGGTGGTCGAGCCGATCTGCGTGTTGTTGGACAGCCCCGGGATCGACGCCAGCACGGCCGGCGCGGCCTCGATCGAGCGCTGGGCGTTGGCCAGGAAATTGGTGCACAGCAACCCGCTCCGGGCCAAACTATCAAATGATGGAGTGCACGAAGTGCCCGCGCCGTAGCAGCCCATCTGCTCGGTCACCCAGCTCTCCATGATGAAGATCACCACGTTGCGCCGCCGCGGCGCGCCGACTGCCGCGCGCCGCCGCAGGAACGGATACTGCGGGTCGAGCATCGTCTCGCGGGGCGACCGCACCATGCTTGCGACGATGGCCGCGG
>DATJQG010000084.1:0-3398 GCA_035506015.1 Candidatus Edwardsiibacteriota bacterium | reverse complement strand
ACCTGAGGACCGTGCCCTACGTGCTGCAGTTCAACAAGAGGGACCTGCCCACGGCCGTCGGGCTCGAGGAGATGCTCCGCGTACTGAGGATCAAGGGCGAGCCCTACTTCGAGGCCGTGGCCGTCAAGGGCAACGGCGTCTTCGACACCCTCAAGGCCGTCAGCGCCCTGGTGCTGCAGTCGATCAGCGCCAAGTACAAGCGGTGATCGCGCCGCGGCCCCCCGGGCGGACGTAATCCCTTTCATCAAAACCGCACTTTTATCCAACCCCCAAAATGCCCCAGGAACTTCCCGACATCCTGAAGAGCACCTACCTCTTCGAGAACTTCGTCACCGGGCCCAACAGCCGGATGGCGTTCGCCGCGGCCCGCAAGGTGGCGGAGCAGCCGGGCACGCTCTACAACCCGCTGGTGATCTACGGCGGCGTGGGCCTGGGCAAGACGCACCTGCTGCAGGCCATCGGCAACGCGGCGGCGGCGGCCCATCCCGAGTGGAACATCGTGGTGCTCAACGGCAGCCAGCTGCGGGTGGAGGACATCGCGGGGGCCGAGCGCGCCGACCTGCTGCTGTTCGACGACCTGCACATCGGGCTGGCCCACCACGACGTCCAGATCCGGCTGCTGCCGCTGTTCGACCGGATGATCGGCACCAACCGCCAGATCGCCGTCACCACCGACACCTCGCCCCAGAAGATCGAAGCGCTGGACCCCAAGCTGCTGTCGCGGCTGCTGGGCGGCGTGATCGTGGCCCTCAAGGAGATCGACACCAACGAAAAGGTGACGATCCTGGGCCAGAAGGCCCAGGCCCGCGGCGTCACCATCCCCGACGAGGTGCTGTTCCCGCTGGCGGCGCGGGTGCCGTCCAACATCCGCGAGCTGGAGGGCGCGCTCAACAAGGTGCTGCTGTACGCGTCGCTGTTCGACGGCCAGGTCACCCGCGAGATCATGGACGAGGCGCTGCCGCCCACCGTGGCCAGCGAGCCGGCGCCGCCCGAGGAGGGCCCGCCGCAGCTGAGCGACGAGGCCGTCACCGACGCCGTGCTGGCCACCGAGCCGGCCGCCGGCGAGTTCGGCGATTTCATCACCGGCCTGGACCACAAGGTCACCAACCTGATCAGCGAGCAGCAGGACGCCGAGCAGCAGCGCCGCGAGTACAAGGACCGGGTGGCGGTGTGGAAGATGAAGGGGTTCAACACCGCCGGCATCGAGAAGCACCTGGAGCAGGACATCGCGGTGGTGGTCGCGGAGTACGACCGTTTCACGGCCAACGTCGAGCGGATGATCGGCCTGCAGCAGGCGTTCGGCGAGGTGGTGGGCCAGGCCACGGCCGAGGAGATCTCCCAGGTCGAGGCCCTGCTGTTCGATCCCGACCAGGTCGACCGGCTGGAGTCCGCTGTCCGCGCGCTGCAGCAGCGGCTGGCCACGGGCCAGGCCCCGGCCCCGCCGGCGCCCGCGGCGCCCGAGACCGCAGCGGCCGCCGCGCCGGTGCAGGTGTTCCAGCTTGAGGCGACGCCGGAACCGGCCCCGGCCCCCGTGCCTCCCGCCGCCGAACCGCCCGCGCCGCCGGCCAGGGTCGAGCCCATGGTCAGCGGCGCCACCGGGGCCGTCATCACGGCCTGGCCCTGGCCCGAGGAGCGGCTGATCGACGATTACTGAGCGGTCCCGTTCACCATCCGATTCCATTTTCGCGTTCTGATTTCTGATTGTAGTTATGGCGATCAAGGGTTCATTCAGGGAAGTCAGCCTGCCCGACGTGCTGCAGCTGCTGGCGGTCGGTTTCAAGACCGGGTGCCTCAAGGTCACCGACGGCCAGAACTTCGGCAACATCTTCTTCAGCAACGGGCGGATCTGCTACACCAGCCTGCTCAACCGGCCCGACCGGCTGGGCGACCGGCTGTTGTCGCGCGGGCTGATCACGTCGCAGCAGCTGCAGCAGGCGCTGGACACCCAGCAGGCCGAGGGCGGGGCCCGGCGGCTGGGCGACATCCTGCTGCAGCAGGGGCTGGTCACCACCGCCGACATCCAGCAGGACATCTCGCGGCAGATCGAGGACGCCATCTTCTTCCTGCTGCGCTGGACCGACGGCGAGTTCTTCTTCGAGCAGGACACGCTGCCGGAGCACGAGCCGATCACCGCCTCGCTGGACGTGATGAACCTGCTGCTGGAGGAGGCCCGCCAGGTCGACGAGTGGCGCAAGCTGGAGACCAAGCTGCCCACGCCCCAGACGGTGCTGGAGCGGGTGGCGATGGAGAGCGCCCAGGAGGACGACCTGGGGCTGAACGACGAGGAGCGCCACATCCTCAAGCTGATCGACGGCAACCGCACGGTGGCCGAGCTGATGGAGGCCTCGCCGCTGGGCGACTTCGCCACCTCCAAGATCATCTACGGGCTGCTGCTGGCGGGGATCGCCAAGCGCGGCAGCGAGAAGTCCAAGCAGGTGGCCAACTGGAAGGTCGGCGTGCTGGACGAGCACCGCAACCTGGGGATCGCTTTCTACAAGACGCAGATGTACGACGAGGCCGCCCGCGAGTACCGGCGGATGGTGACCATCAAGCCCGACGATCCCGAGGCCCGGTTCTACCTGGGGATGATCCATTTCCGCAAGGGCGAGTTCGCCGAGGCCGCCACCGAGTTCCTGGAGGCCATCGCCATCGACCCCAAGCTGGCCTCGGCCTACAACAACCTGGGGCTGGCGCTGGAGGTGATGGGCGAGTACGACGACGCCGCCCGCCAGTTCCGCCGGGCGCTGGAGATCGCGCCCCAGTCGCCGCTGCCGCGCATCAACCTGGCGTTCCTGTCCTACCAGAAGGGCGACTTCACCGGCGCGCTGGACCAGCTGTCGCGGCTGGAGGAGGAGAAGGGCCAGCTGCCGCTGGCCAGTTTCCTGCAGGGCCTGATCGCGTACGGCCGCAACGACCCCGAGGCCGCGGCCGCCCACTGGTCGGCCGCCGCCGCCGGCCGCCGCCCCAACCCGGCGGTGGAGAACAACCTGGGCGCCATCAAGTACGGCCGGGGGCAGATCGAGGACGCGGAGCGCCATTACCTCACCGCGCTCAAGGCGGCGCCTGGCAACGCCACGGTGCTGGGCAACCTGGTCGAGCTGTACTACAAGAACGGCCTGGCGGCCCAGGCGGTGGAGACGCTGCTGAAGATGGACGAGGCCAACGTGGCCACGGCGGCCGATTACGCCCGGCTGGGCAACCTCTGCTTCAAGCAGGGGCAGAAGGGCGAGGCCCTCAGGCACTGGCGGCGCTCGCTGGAGCTCGATCCCGGCAACCAGATGGTGCAGCGCAACCTGGCCCTGGCGGAGAAGCAATGAGCCCGCGGGACGCCATCGCCGACCCGGCGCTGCTGGCGCTGGCCGACCGGATCCTGATGGACACCGGTTTCGACATCCGCC
>DATJQG010000083.1:0-12855 GCA_035506015.1 Candidatus Edwardsiibacteriota bacterium | reverse complement strand
TCGGCGTGGGTGCCGTCGATGGCGATGCCGATGTCGGGCCGCACGTTGTAGGCCGAGGTCAGCGCGCCCAGGCAGGCCATGCCGACCTCCTCCTGCACCGAGGCCACGGCGTAGACGTCCCACGTATGATGGGCCCGGCGCAGGTGCTGCAGCGCCTTGACCATCACGGCGACGCAGGCCCGGTCATCCATGGCCTTGCCCGCCGCCCGGTCGTTCTTCAGCGTCACGAACGGCACCCGCACCGTGGCGATGTCCCCGATGCCGACCTTCTGGCGCGCCTCGGCCGCGTCCATGCCCAGGTCGATGTACAGGTCCTCCATCGGGATCACGGCCTCGGACTCGCTGGCGCTCTGGAAGTGCGGCGGCTTGGCGCCGATGATGCCGGGGTACTGCAGCGTGGTGGCCGCGCCGTGCTTGGACACCGGGTGGACGTAGACCTCCTGGCCCAGCAGCACGCGGGCGTCGAAGCCGCCGATCTCGGTGAAGCGCAAAAAGCCGCCGGGCTCGACCTTGGTGATCAGCAGCCCGATCTCGTCGAGGTGCGCGGCCAGCAGCACCTTCTTGCGGACCGCCGCTTTCTGGGTGCCCCGCTTGAAGGCGATCACGCTGCCGACGGTGTCGATCCGGACCTCGTCCGCCAATGGCGCGAGTTCCTGCTTGGCGACCAGCGCGGCGCGGTGCTCGTAGCCGGACGGCCCGGGCGCCTGGGTCAGCCGCCGCACCAGCTCCAGCGTCTGGTTAACCTCGGGCTTCTTTTCCTCGGCGACGGCGTTTTTCTTGGAAACGGGCATGGGAACTCCAGTCAATAAAATGCTCTCGTGGGCGCGTTGGCACGGCCCCAGATTTATTATCATATCCCAAATACCGCGAAAAGTCAAGCGCCACAGGGCAAACCACGCCGGGAGATCGGCGGCCATGGTTCGGAATTCATTCACCGAGGGGAAACCCCCGTGATTTTAGATCACGGGGGCTCAGTGTCATGAATTCGCGGGTCCCGATAGAAAAGGCGCTCACCCCGTGACCGCGAACACCTCCTCGTAGGTGGTGACGCCCTCCAGCATCTTGCGGATCGCCACCTGGCGCAGGGTCACCATGCCGTCGGCCCGCGCCGTATCGTACAGCACCTTGAGGTCCGCGCGGTCGTTGAGCGCGGCGCGCATCCGGTCGGACAGCTCCAGCACCTCGAAGATGCCGGTGCGGCCCTTGTAGCCGGTGCCGCGGCACTCCACGCAGCCCTCGCCGTACCAGACCTTGTTGTACGCCGCCGGCAGCCCCAGGTTCGACAGCTCGGTGGCCGACAGCAGGCGCTCCTTCCGGCAGTTCTTGCAGATCTTGCGCACCAGCCGCTGGGCCACCACGCCGATGATGGTCGACGCGATCAGGAACGACGGCACCTTGAGGTCCAGCAGCCGGATGATGGTCGAGGCCGAGTCGTTGGTGTGCAGGGTCGACAGCACCAGGTGGCCGGTCAGCGCGGCCTGGATGGCGTGCTCGGCCGTCTCGGTGTCGCGGATCTCGCCCACCATGATGATGTCCGGGTCCTGGCGCAGGATGGTGGGCAGGATGTTGGAGAAGTCCACGCCGGCCGCGGGCTGGACGCCCACCTGGTTGAACGACTCGATCACCATCTCGATCGGGTCCTCCACCGTCACGATGTTGACCTCGGGCGAGGCCAGCACCCGCAGCGACGAGTAGAGCGTGGTGGTCTTGCCGCTGCCGGTGGGGCCGGTCACCAGGATGATGCCGTTGGGCCGCTGGATGAAACTGTTGTAGAGCTGGAATTCGCGCGGGTAGAAGCCCAGGTTGTCCAGGTCCTGCATCAGCAGGTCGGGGTCGAAGATGCGGACCACCACCTTCTCGCCGAAGGCCACCGGCATGGTGGAGACGCGCAGCTCGATCTCCTTGTTGTTGTAGTTGGTCTTGATGCGGCCGTCCTGGGGCTGGCGCTTCTGGCTGATGTCCATCCGCGACATGATCTTGATGCGCGAGACGATCGGCGCGTGCAGGGCCTTGGGCAGGGTGTGGATGTGGTGCAGCACGCCGTCGATCCGCAGCCGCACGATCGAGCCGTCGCGCTTGGGCTCGATGTGGATGTCGCTGGCCCGCTGGTCGAAGCCGTAGTGGAACAGGTACTCGACCGCGCTGGTGATGTGCTGGTCGGACGACTCGATCTCGGACTGGCCCTTGAGCTTGACGTACTGCTCCAGGTTGCCGAGGTCGGGGCCGGACTCGCGCTCGGCCTGCGCCGCCTTGACCGAGGCCTTGAAGCCGTAGAACTCGCGCACGATCTTGACCACGTCCGATTTGGAGGCCAGCACCAGCTTGAGCTTGATGTCGCGGGCCTTCTTGAGGTCCTCCAGCGCCTCGTCGATGAAGGGGTCGACCACGGCCAGCGTCACGGTGTCCAGCTGCTCGGCCACCGGCACCACCAGGTGCTTGAGCGCGAACGGCCGCGGCACGTGCTTGGTGACCAGGTCCATGTCCAGCTTCAGCGGGTCGACCTTCTGGTAGGGCAGGCCCAGCTCGGCGGCGATGGCCTCGGTGATGGCGTCCTCGGTCAGCAGCCGGCCGTTGCTGCTGGGGATCTCCAGGCTGAAGGACGAGATCACCTCGGCCGGCGAGATGTAGAACTGCACCTGGCTGCCGCGGCGCGAGAAGGTGGACTCCTGGTACTTCTGCAGTCGCGCGTATTGCGTGTCGCCCTTGACTTGGAGGTCCTTGAGCTGGTCGGCGGAGATCAGCTTCCTGGCGAGCAGGATCTGCCCGACCGACTCGACGGTCAGCGGTTGCTTGGCGATCATGGCGTGTTGCCTTTCATCTCGCGAACGATGCATTTTCCATTTTCAATTTCAACAGGACGGTAACGATGCGTGGCGAACTCTTGCGAAGGGCTTTGTTCGTTTTCCACGACGCAGCTTGCCCGATCAACGGCAAATAAATCGATCTCGTCTTCATTTACAGCCAACATGGGCCAGACCCTCATCAAGCAATACTTTTCCGTGGAACCGAGATAGGTCAATGAACTGACTTTGTGCGCCTTGAGTAGCTGCGCCGGCTCGACGATGTAAAAAGATTGTGCACTTCCTTCGCGATCATCGGCGACTATAATGCCTTTTGCGTCTTGCCAGCGCAAAACGTCTTTGTTCAGTGCACAATTCGCAGACAGCAAGAGCAAAAGAATGACGGGAAAAACACGGAGCATAAATTATTTTATAAGGGTCACAATAACTGGATTTTCACCTCACGGGAATGACACTATTATTGAACTTATTATAATACGCGCAAATCCGTCAAATCCGCATCCATCCGCCCGCACGGCAACCCCAGGCGGGGCCTATATGTTCGCGGCGATGGCGTGCTGGGTCATCTCGGCGATCTGGGCGTAGTCCATCTTTCCCGGGTGGATCGGCGGCAGGAACGACAGGCGGATCCGGCCGAACTTGGGGAGCTTGCGGTCGATCGGGAAGGCGGCGTAGGCCCCGGACACGGCCACCGGCACCACCGGCACGTTCACTTCCTTGGCCAGGATGGCGAAGGTCTTCTTGAAGGTGTTGAGCTGGCCGTCGCGGCTGCGCGCCCCCTCGGGGAAGATCACCAGGTTCTTGCCGGAGCGCAGCAGGGCGGCCGCGCGCTGCAACGTGCCCTTGAGGTCGCGGTTGATGTCCATCACCAGCAGGTTGCTGTGGCGGGCGTAGAACCGCGTGAACGGGGTGCGTACGTGTTTGCCCGCGGCCATGAAGTAGGTGTCGCGCAGCACGCGGTCGGGCAGCAGCGCCGTCAGGAAGGCGCCGTCGTAGAAGCTCTGGTGGTTGAGCGCCAGGATGAAGGGGCCCCGCGGCAGGCGCTCCACGCCGCTGCCGCGCAGCCGGAAATACAGCCGGAACGGCGGCGCGGTCAGCAGGCGCATCAGCCGCAGCATGTAGATGCTGGTGGGCGGCCGGTAGTCGATGTGCTCGCGCAGGATGCCGTGCCAGTCCGCGTGCTCGCCCACGGACTTGGTCTTGAGCCGGGCGATCAACTGGCTGAGCTGCTCGACCGTGTAGTGGCTGGCTGGCCCGTCCTCGGGCAGGCTCACGCCGAACACCTTCTCCAGGTAGCTGTCCAGCTCGATCTTGGCCAGCGAGTCCAGCCCGATGTCGTACTCCAGGTGCTGGTCGGGGTGGACCTGCGCGTCCAGCGCTGATTCCAGGTAGTCGCGCAGCATCCGGTACTCGGCGGTGTCGGGCTCGGGCCGCGCGCGGTGCCTGACGGCCGCATGCGCGGCCAGCGCGGGCAGCTGGAAGCGCTTGAGCTTGCCCAGCCGGGTGCGGGGCAGCTCGTGGTCGACCAGGGTGAAGTGCGTCACCTTCTTGTGGTGCGGCACGGTCAGGTTGAACTTGTCCAGCACCAGCCACTTGATGGTCTCGCGCAGGTTGACCACGCGGTGCTGCTTGACGGCGTGGGGGTCGGGGTGGATCACCGCGCCCAGCCGCTCGTCCTTGTGGTAGACGCCGATCTCCTTGATCAGCGGCGACAGCGACAGGATGCGGTTCTCGATCTCCTCGGGGTTGACGTTCTTGCCGTTGGAGAGCACGATGATCTCCTTGGTGCGGCCGGTGACGTGCAGCCGGCCGCGGGCGTCGAGGAAGCCCTGGTCGCCGCTGTGCAGCCAGCCGTCGCGCAGCACGGCCGCGGTGTCCTCGGGCTTACGCCAGTACCCCTGCATGATGTTGCGGCCGCGCGCCGTGATCTGGCCGTCGACGATCCGGATCTCGACGCCGGGCACCGCCTCGCCCGCGCTGCCGATCTTGACCTTGCCGGGGCGGGTGAAGGTGATCATCGGCGCGGCCTCGGTCATGCCGTAGCCCTCCAGCACCTCGAACCCCATTGCGGACAGGTCCCGCCCCACGGCCTCGTCCAGCTTGGCGCCGCCCGAGACCAGGTACTTGATGTGCCCGCCGAAGGCCCGCTGCGCCCGCTTGAACAGCAGCCGGCCCAGCGCCAGGCTGTCGACCGAGCGCGACAGCCTCAGCAGCAGCCGGGCCGCCGCGCTGGCGTTGACCTTGTCGATCAGCCCCTTGTGGAACAGCCGGTAGAGGCGCGGCACGCCGATGATCAGGGTGATGCGGTGCCGGCACAGAGCCCCCAGGATGTCGGCCGAGGAGACGCGCTCCAGCAGCGCCACCGTGGCGCCCACGTAGAACGGCGCCATGATGGTGCCCTGCAGCGGAAAGGAATGGTGGAAGGGCAGGATGGCCAGCAGCCGGTCGTCCTTGGTGAAGATCGGCACCTTGTCGGTCACGGCCTCGATGTTCGCCAGCAGGTTGTCGTGCGAGAGCATCACGCCCTTGGGGCTGCCGGTGGTGCCCGAGGTGTAGATGATCACCGCGGTGTCGTGCGGGCCGCGCGGCGGCTCGGGCAGCGCCGCGCCGGCGGCAGGCGGGCGGAGGTCGTCCAGCACCAGCAGCTTCGGCCGGTAGGCGCCGCGCAGCCTGGCGACGGCCGCGTCCAGCACGGCGCGCGTGCCGCGGGAGCAGAAAACGACCACCGGCCGGCAGTCGTTGAGGATGTACTCGACCTCGTCGGCCGGCGCCAGGTAATCGACCGGCACCGCGATGCCGCCGCGCCGCCACACCGCGAAGAAGGCGTAGATCCACTCGGGGCGGTTCTCGGCGAACACGGCCGCGCGGTCGCCCGGGGCCAGCCGCAGCAGGCGGGCGTAGCCGTCGGAGGCGGCGATCACCTCGGCGTAGCTGATCGCGCGGTCGCCGTGGTACAGGGCTGTCTTATGGTGGTCCTTGAGGAACAATGGCGTCACATCGTTGAAGGGAACGGCGCTAGCGCTTGTAGCCGATCTGCCGCAGCAGGTCCTTGCGCCACTTGATCCAGGACTCGTCCTCCACGCCCTTGGGCGCGTGGCCGTCGATCACGCCCAGGATGCCGCGGCCCTGCTCGCTCTCGGCGATCACCACCTGGACCGGGTTGGCCGTGGCGCAGAACACCCGGCAGACCTCGGGGCAGGACTTGATGGCGTTGAGCACGTTGACGGGATAGGCGTTCTTCAGCAGCACCAGGAAGCTGTGCCCGGCAGCGATGTCCTTGGCGTTCTCAATCGCCAGGGCCTTGAGCTCGTCGTCGGTGCCCTCGGCGCGGATCAGGCAGGCGCCCGAGGCCTCGCAGAACGCCAGCCCGAACTTGACGTCCGGCACCGCCGTCACCAGGGCCTCGTAGAGGTCCTCCACGGTCTTGATGAAGTGCGACTGGCCGAGGATGACGTTGACCTCCTCGGGCTTGTTGATGGGGACGAGCTTGATGTCCATGGCTTGCTCCTTGCTATTTGCCACCCAGGCACGGAGAGGCAGAGATTCTTATTTTGTCATTCCCGCGCAGGCGGGAATCCAGTCCTGGATGCCCGTTTTCACGGGCATGACACCGGGGTTAGTGAAAATTGATCTATAGTTTGATGTCCAGCTTCTTCAGGATCCGCTCGAAGTCGTGGTTGGAATAGTACTCGATCTCGATCTTGCCCTTGTCCTTGCCCTGCGACACCAGGCGCACCTTGGTGCCCAGCGCCCGCTGCAGCTCGCCCTGGATGCTGCTTAGGTACTGGTCCAACGACTTCGTCTTCTTTACGTTATTCCGGGTTCCCGGAGAACGGCCGGTCTCACCGCGGGCCAGCGCCTCGGCCTCGCGCACCGAGTAGCCGCGGTCCACGATCTCGCGGGCCACGGCGATCTGGCGGGCCGGGTCGGTGATCATCAGGATGGCGCGGGCGTGGCCGGCGGACAGCTTGTCGTCCTCCACGAACTTCTGCACAGGGACCGGCAGCATCAGCAGGCGCAGGCTGTTGGCCACGGTGGAACGCTCCCTGCCGACCTTCCTGGCCAGCGCCTCCTGGGTCAGCAGGAACTCCTTCTGCAGCCGCTCGTAGCCGCGGGCCTCCTCCATGGCGTTGAGGTTCTCGCGCTGGATGTTCTCGATCAGCGCCAGCTCCAGCGCCTCCTGGTCCGTGGCCTGGCGCACGATGGCCGGGAGCTGGGCCAGCCCCAGCCGCTGGGCCGCGCGCAGCCTGCGTTCGCCGGCGATCAGTTCGTACCCCGCGGCCGCCCGCCGCACGATCACCGGCTCGATCACGCCCTTCTCCTTGATCGACTGCATCAGCTCGGCCAGCGAGGCGTCGCTGATGGTGTGGCGGGGCTGGAAGCGGTTGGGCTTGATGTCGGCGATCTTGACGTGGCGCTCCACGCCCTCGGGGTGGAGCGGCGCGGCCGGGGCGGCCTGCGGCCGGGCGGGGATCAGCGCGGACAGGCCCTTGCCCAGGCCGCGTTTGGGTGCTGCCATTGGAGCTCCGAGATGATGGGTTTGTAGGAACCTCTTATGGCCGCAAGCTCGCGGCCATAAGCAGTACGTTATTTCCAGGTGAAGACCAGCTCGGTCAGCGCGTCCTGCTTGGCGAGCGACCGCGGGATGGCCCAGGTGACCTCCTTGCAGCCGTGGATCTCCAGGCTGCGCTGGATCCAGCCGGCGATCCGCAGCTCGGCGTACTCGCTGGGCACGGGGAAGATGGTGATATGCAGCACCAGGCGGCCGTCGCCCACGGCGCTGATCTCCATGGCGCTGGGCCGGTAGTAGGTGGTCATCACCGTGTTGGCGCGGGTGATGAAGCTCTTGACCGAGCTCAGCTTGACGAACGCCTTGTAGATGCCCTTCAGCGCGTAGTCGGCGGAGAAGCGGCCGATCTCGTGGGCGCCGATGCTGTCGCCGTTGTAGAACTGCTCGCACAGCAGCGCGGTGGGCTCCAGGTAGGTCTGCGTGATGGGGTACCAGTCGGAGATCAGCACGCCGTCGCGGAACACCGCTTGGGCGTCGGCCGGCAGGGACGACAACCACTGCTGCAGCCGCGCCGCGCCGAACCGCTCCTTGATGAATGCCGGCAACACCGTGATGGCGGAACCCTTGACGTCCATCGTTCCTCCTCGCGTTCTGCGGTTATTCCCAGGTGCCCGTGAACTCGGTGCAGGGGTCGCCGCGGGTCAGCGACCGGGTGATCTCGACCCGGCAGTTCCTGCGGCCGTGGATCTCGAAGGCCCGCTCGGTCCAGCCCGCCACCCGCAGCTCGGCGTAGGGCGACGGCAGCGGGAACATGGTGATCTGCAGCGCGGCGCGGTTCTCCTCCACCAGCGTCACCTTGGCCTGGCAGGGGTCGTAGTAGGTGTGCAGGATGTCGACGGTGCGGTTGCAGAATTGCTTGACCGAATGCAGCTTGACGAAGGCCTTGTAGACGCCCCGCAGCGAATAATCGGCCGAGTAGTGCCCCAGCTCGCGGGCGCCGCGGGGGTCGCCCTTGTAGAACAGCTCGCACAGCAGCGCGGTGGGCTCCAGGTAGGCCTCCTTGATCGGGTACCAGTCCGAGGTCATGATGATGCCGCTGTAAATGCCCTTGGCCTCGGACGACAGCGCTTCCTTCCATTGCTGGAGGCCGGCGCTGCCGAACTGGCTCTCGATGAACTTGGGCAGCACGGCGATGGCGGTGCCCTTGACTCGCATGGCTTTCTTTAATCCAAAGGTTCAAAGATGTTTGCCAGGTCCACCCCGCGTACTTACTTCAAGCGCAGCACTTTCAGGGTTTGCGTGAAACCCGGCTGTTCGATCCGCAGCAGATACAGTCCCGACGGCGTCTGGCGGCCGGCGCCGTCGCGGCCGTCCCAGGACAGGGAGCCGCCGCGGCCGTTAACGCGGCGCACCAAGGCGCCGGTGCAGTTGTAGATCGACACCGTCGTCCGCGGGGCGGGCGGCAGCGCAATGGCCAGCGCGGCGCGGAAGGGGTTCGGCCCGGCCGTCGCGCGGCGTTGGGCTGACGCTGGTCGCGTGCCGCGCTGGGCCACGCCGTTGATGCCCACCAGCACGTCGCAGATCACCGTGTCGCCGGCCAGCCGCACGTTCTCGATGCTGACGCCGGTGGGGTCGCCGTTGTTGTCGCGGGAATTCGGCACGGAATTGTCGTCGAACGAGGTGCGGGCCCACGAACCAGGCAGCGGGTCGCTGTCCCGGCCCAGCGTATCGTGGTACTGGTGGGGATCCGGTCGCACGCCCAGCCCGTGATCGAGATGGAAGGTGCTGTCCTCCTCCAGGTCGACGATGTCGTCGTCGCTGCCCAGCGACGGGTCGATGTGCCAGATCAACAGGCCGGCCCCTGGCAGCGGCGTGTCGAAGCCCTTGCGCTGGCGGTTCTCCAGGTAGAAGCAGGTGTCGCCGTCCGCGCCGCCCCGCCACACCTTGTAGATTACGGGATGCGTCTCGACGTCGACGATGCGCAGGTCGTGGGTGTCCCTGGCGATGACCACCGGCGTGACGAAGCCGGCCGTGACCTTGCTCCAGGCCTCCATGTGGGACGGGCTCCAGGGCGTGTTGCCGCCGGCGCCCCAGGCCCCGTAGCCCATCAGCCCCCAGTAGCCCACGCCCCAGGTGTTGCGGCTGTAGTCGTAGAGGTCGGGCAGGCCGGCCAGGTGCCCCAGCTCGTGGCTCATCGTCGCGATGCAGCACATGGTGGTGTCGCGGGCCGCGCCGACCAGGGCGAACTCCGGCACGTTGGTCACCCCGGCGATGACCACGCCGTCGTCGGTCATGTAATCGAACCACGGGATGGCGTGCGACCAGCAGTGGTCGACGTTGCCGTCATCGGCGCCGTCGGCCCCGGCGTGGACCATGAACATGGCGTCGATGGTGTCGTTGCCGTCCAGGTCGTATTGGCGGAAATCGACGTATTGGTCCACGACCTGCAGGTTCTCGGAGGCCAGTTGATAGCCCTTCGAGAGCATGTAGTTGCCGTCGCGGTAGCGCGAGTAGTTATAGTTCGACCGGAACCAGCCATTGCCCGCGACGCCGCCCACCACCGAGAACTGGCCGTAGGAGTTTTCCAGGTAAAAATCCCGCAGGCTGCCCTGGCGATAGGGCTGGCCGGTGTAGATCCCGGTCGAATACAGCATGGAATCGAACCGCGCGGGACAAAAACGCGCGCTGTCAGCCGGATTGTCCGCGAAATCGACCAGCACGGCCACGGTCTCCAGCTGGCGGGTCGCCTTGAACCGGTTGGGGCCGGGCACCTCGACGCCGGCCGGGAACACGGGGGCAGGCCAGCGCCCCGAGCCGGGATGGGCGCGGCCCGCCGCCGCTGACAGCACCACGCAGGAAAGCAGCGCCGCGATGCCGCGCGAACGTCGGCCGATCTTGATGGGCTGTCTGATCGTGATCGTGGCCCCTTGAACCTTACTTGTGCTTGTGCCGGCCGATCACCTCGCGGGCCAGGGCCAGGTAGCTCTGCGCGCCGGGCGAGTTGACGTCGTAGAGGATGATCGGCTTGCCGTGGGACGGCGCCTCGGCCAGCCGGACGCTGCGGTTGATCACGCTCTTGTAGACCTTGTTGGGGAAATGCTGCTGCAGCTCCCCGGCCACCTGGTTGGCCAGGTTGAGCCGGGCGTCGAACATGGTCAGCAGGATGCCCTCGATCTCCAGCTGCGGGTTGAGGCCCTCCTGCACCAGTGCGATGGTGTTCATCAGCTGGCCCAGGCCCTCCAGCGCGTAGTATTCGGCCTGGATGGGGATCAGCACGGAATGCGCCGCGGTCAGCGCGTTGACCGTCAGCAGGCCCAGCGACGGCGGGCAGTCGATCAGGATGAAGTCGTACTGTCCCGCCACCGACTGCAGCGACGGCTTGAGGAAACTTTCGCGGCCCTCGCGGTTGACCAGCTCCACCTCGGCGCCGGCCAGGTCGATCTGCGACGGCGCCAGGGACAGCTTGTCCAGCTGTGTCTTATGGATGATCGCGGCGATGTCGGCGCCTTCGATCAGCACATCGTAGATGCCGGTCTCGACGGCGCCGCGGTCGACGCCCAGGCCGCTGGTGGCGTTGGCCTGGGGGTCGATGTCCACCAGCAGCGTCGACTTTTCCAGGACGGCCAGGCTGGCGGCCAAGTTGATGGCGGACGTGGTCTTGCCCACGCCGCCCTTCTGGTTGGCGATGGCGATGATGCGGGACATGGTGTCGCTTGTATCAGTCATTAGCAGGAAAGGATATGATAGTATAGGGCCCCATCTTTGTCAAGCGGAACAAAATATTATATCACAGAATGCAACGTAAATAACAGCGCGATGTAATAATAATTGCCGCGTCCCGCAGAGACGCGGGTGGAGCGCCGGGACGAGGGACCGAACGGTCGCCTTGACTTTTCCATCGGAATTACGTATCATTAGCGCAGATCGAACCGATCATTTAAAATGGAGGGAGCAACGGATGAAACGGGTCATAATCGCGCTGATGGCGTTCGCGCTGGTATCCGCCGCGGCCGGGAACCTGTCGGCCCAGGGGCTGTCGTTCGGGATCAAAGGCGGGCTCAACATGGCCAAGTACACCGGTTCCGACGCCGGCAGCAACGACATGAAAATCGGGGCCGTCGGCGGTGCGTTCGCCTGCGTCGACCTGGTCGCCCTGAAGATCCAGCCCGAGCTGCTGTTCTCCCAGAAGGGCGCGAAAACCAGCGGCACCATCGGTACCATCGACTACACGGGGCACGTCACGGCGAATTACGTGGAGGTCCCCGTGCTGCTGAAGTATTCCTTCGGTATGGGCGTCGTCCCCAGCATCTACCTTGGGCCGTCGTTCGGTATGCTGCTGAGCGCCACGTCCGAGGTCGAGGCGAGCGGTTACTCGGCCTCCGCGGATGTCAAGAGCTACTATAACAGCACCGACGTGGGATTGGTGGTCGGGGCCGAGGTCAAGACACCGCTGAAGCTGTCGGTCGAGGCGCGTTATGAGATGGGATTGACCAATGTCCCCAAGGAAATCCTCGGCGTCCAGCCCGTCACGAAAAACTCGACGATCTCCCTGATGATCGGGTACTACATGTTCTAGATCCCGGCGGAACGAAAACGCCCCGGCCGATTTCGGCCGGGGCGTTTTGCATCACCGGGCGGCAGGCAATTTCCGCACCACCACGATCCGCCGGGTTTTTTCCGTCGGCGGCGCGGGCAGCGCCGGCGCGGGCTCGATGACGCCACGGGATTTCTTGACAACGTCGTGCGCCGCCGCGATCTCCTCATCGGCCTTGCTGGCCTTGTAGGCCAGCAGCCGGCCGCCGGGCTTGAGGAAAGGGAACGAGAGCTTCACCAGCTCCTTCAGCTCGGCCACGGCCCTGGTCGCCACGACATCGTACTGCGCCCGGTGCCCGGGGTCCCGTGCGAGTTCGCTGCTGTGCCTGGCGATCACCGCCGTTTCCGCCAATCCCAGCTCGGCCACGGCCAGTTCAATGAACTTCGCCTTCTTCTGCGTGGCCTCGACGAAGGTGATGCGCATCCCGGGCAGGCAGATCTTCAGCGGGATGCCGGGGAAGCCGCCGCCCGAGCCCAGGTCCATCACCCGCAATCCCATACTTTTTCCGTCATCCTGAGTAGCGCATCCTGCCTTGCCTTCGAAGGATCTATCCTTTTCCCCGGCATAGATTCTTCGATGGTCAGGCGCGGAAACCGGCTCAGAATGACGCGAGAGCATTAGTTGTTGTAACAGGGGCAGGGCGGCCAGCGAGTCGACCACGTGGTTGGGCACGAGGTTGCCGATATCCTTGCGCGACACCAGGTTGATCCGGCCGTTCCAGTCCCGCAGCAGGTCGCAGAACCGCGACAATGAGGCGGCTTGTGCGGGGTCGAGCGAGAGGCCCGATCCTTCGGCCGCTGTTTGCAATAGCTGTTCCTCGAGCTGGTCGATGGTCAGTCCTGCTCCTTTTTCCCTTTTTCCGAGGCCTTTTCCTTGGCCTCGGCGAACATCCGTTCCATTTCCTGCTGGAGGTTCTTGGTCCGGGCCATGGCTTCCAGCAGCATATCCTC
>DATJQG010000082.1:0-4391 GCA_035506015.1 Candidatus Edwardsiibacteriota bacterium | reverse complement strand
AACGATAACCTCCCCCCAGCTGCGCGCCGCCGCGCCGGGGCCGGGGAGAGGCTCGGTTCGATGTGGTACGGCCAGGTTACTTCTGGGTGGTGTCGGCCGGCGCGGCGTCCTTGATCCCCAGCTTCTGCTTGCGCAGCTGGTCGCGCATCTCGTTCCACTTCACCCACTCGTCCTGGGCGTCGAGGATGGGGTCGAACTTGACGATGCCGTAGGTGCCGTCCGGGTTGATGGTGATCTCCATCTGGGCCTTGACGATCTGCACCCACTGCTCGAAGCTGACCTCGCTGGGCCCCTTGATCTGGGTCGGCCCCTCGATCTCGCCGGCCTTGCCGCCCTGCTTCTTGGTCTGGTTCTGCATGAAGTCCGGGGACGACTCGACCTTGACCTCGCCGGAGTAGACGGCCACCTTGGTGGTCTTGTCGTCGGCCACCGTCATCCGGAACACCGTGCCGCGCACCGCGGCCACCGCGGTGGGGGATTCCAGCTCGAACTTGGTCTTCTTGCTCATCTTGTTGACGCTGGCCCAGACCTTGCCGCTCCAGACCTTGGCCGACGCCGCCTGCCCGCCCTTGTCCTTCTTCAGCTCGACGATGTCGAGGTTGGAGTTGGCGTCGACCCGGATGATGCTGCCGTCGGCGAAGGCCACCTCGCCCCGCGACTGGTCCAGGGTCTTGACCTTGTCGCCCGAGGCCAGCCCCTCGTTGATCACGGCCTTCTTCCAGTCCTCGCGGCCCGGCGATTGCAGCCGGAAGTCGCCCGTGTAGTAGGTGACCTTGGCGATCGGCGTGGCCTTGGCGCCCAGCAGCTGCACGCCGGTGAACGCGCCGGCGGCCAGGGCCAGCAGCAGCGCGCCCCACACCATCAGAGTGATGCGCTTGTTCGTGAATGCCATGTCGGACCTCCTGCTGATAGTTTGACCGTGCTATTTTTCACGGACCGAGTCGCCGGCCTTGAAGCCGGTGCCCGAGGTGACCTTGGCCTTGGCGTACTGGTCCTTGACCTCGGTGACCTCGATGGCGCCCGCCTTGGTCTCCTCGGCGCCGATCGACAGCCCGGTGTCGGGGTCGACCACGTCCTCGCCCTTGGAATAGACGACGAACTTGTCGCCCACCTTGACGCCGCCGGCCTCGCCCGGCTTGATCAGCACGGTCTTGTCGGCGTTGAGCTTGAGGATCTTGCCGGTCCACGGCACCTTGGCCATATTGTCCGTGATCAGCGCCACGGTCTTGGTGATGGCCTTGGCCGTGGCCTTGCCGGCCAGGGTCTCGTCGAAATGGGTGTCGTTCGAGAAATCGAACTCGTTGGTGCTGGCGCTCAGGCCCTGCTTCGATTCCTCCTCGGCGATGCCCTCGGCCGCCACGATCTCGCCGGTCGAGGTGTTGACCAGCCGGATGTCCAGGCCCACCCGCGCCGTCTTGGTGTTGACGCCGACGTGCCCGATCCCGAACCGGCCGCCCAGCCCGCCGCCCACGGTTGATTCCTTCTCGCCGAACTCGTTGACGCTGCCCATCACCATCAGCTCCACGCCCAGCAGTTGCCCGACCTTGGCCGCGGACTGCGCCGTGATGGCGCCGCTCTGCCCCATGGCCTGCTCCTGCATCACCTTCTCCAGCTGCTGGCGCTCGATCACGATGAACATGCCCGACTTGACCAGCGCCGTGGTCAGCTTGTCGGCCATTCCCGATCCGATGTGCCAGGAGCCGTGGCCGGTCTTGTCGTCCAGGTCCATCACGGCCAGCCGCTTCTTCAGCCCGCCGCCGGTCTTCTCCTGCGCGATGGCCGCGCCGCAGACGGCCAGTGACACCAGCACCAGCGCGATGATCATCCGTTTCATGTGGCTTCTCTCCCTTGTATTTGCGGACGCCGTGTCCCCCGTCCGCGGGATCCACCGCGCGGGGTCGGCGCCGGTCGTTGTCGATCGGTGGTTATTTCGGCCTGATCCGCAGGTTGATGCGGTTGGCCGTCACGGCCGTGGTCCGCGCCGTGAACTTCTCGAACGGCTTGTACAGCAGCTCGGTCGCCAGCTGCCGGGCGTTGAACTTGGTCTCGACCTCGATCAGGCCGACGTTGCCGGTCATGTCGCGCTCGTGCACCGCCTTGACCCCGCGCACCTCGTACTTCAGCGCGTTGACGAAGTCGGTGTAGGCCTGGAAATCCTTGACGCCGGTGACCGACAGCGTCACGGTGTTGGCGCCGCGGGTGTATTTCTTGACGATCTCGTCGACCATGTAGTCGGCCAGCTTGGTGGCGGCCTTCTTGATGGCCTCGGTGCCGCCGGCCACCTCGTCGATGTGGACGGCCTTGTCGCTCTCGGATTTGCTGACCAGCACCTTGCCGTCGTCGGTGTTGAAGGCCTTGACCGACACCGTGGCCTGCATCGACTTCATGCCGCCCAGCATCTCGGAGACGCCGGCCGCCTCCTTGGCGAAGGCCTTGCCGGTGATGATGACGTCGGCGCCGGCCCGGTCGCCGATCAGGGCCGCGGCGGCCGCGTCGCCCTCCAGCGCGGCCATGGCCTTGTCGCGCCGCACGTTCTTCTCGGCCGTCTCCTGGTCCACGAACTCGAAGCCCTTCTGCCGCATCTCCTCGATGATGGCGCTCTCGGCGATCCCCAGGTTGACGTCCAGGCCGCTGTACTCGGTCTGGCCGATGTTCTTCTCGGTGATCAGCACCATCATCCGCGGGTTGCCAGCGCCCCGCACGATGTCGCCGACGTCCTCCTTGAGGGCCTCGGCCCGCACCAGCGCCTTGATCTTGACGTTGAGGGTGTTGCCGTTGTCGGCCTCGGTGGCGCCCAGCACGGTGTAGGACTTGACGTAGCCCTTGGCCTTGGAGTAGATGTTGTCCTCCACGGTCATGGCGTTCTCCACCACGGTGCTGGAGCTGACCACCGCGCCGGTGACCTGCTCCACCGCGTTGCGCAGCGCGTCCTGGATGGCCTCGTCGCGGGCCTGGGCCTTGTCGCCGTTCTTGACCTGGGCCGTGCCGTCGGTGGTGATCTCCTGCAGCTCCTGGCCGAACGCGGCGCCCAAGCACAGGCAGAGCAGCGCCGCGGCGATGGCTGCGAATTTCTTCATGGTTGGTCGCTCCTTGGTTGGCATCAAAGACCGAGGGGAGAACGTGTACGCGGTGTTCCCCGGATTGCGGCGCGTCCTCCCCCCGGTCGGTGCGGTCGGGTTATGGCTTGGCGGCGACGACGATCACCACCCGGCACTTCTCGTAGACATCGGTGTCGTCCGAGATGGTGGCCACGGTCTCGACGTCCTTGTCGGAGATCACCAGGTCGGACTTGTTGAGGCCCGACGCCCGGATGGCCTTGACCACCAGCGGGTTGGTGCCGACGCGTTCGGTCAGCTTCTTGGCCTCGTCCACGCTCTTGGCGTACTGGGCCACGCCGTAGTTCACCGCCGACTCGCGCGGCACGAAGTCCTGGCCGTAGACGCCCTCGCCGCTCTCGTCCAGCACGTTCGGCACCATCGCCGGCTCGACCCCGGTCACCTCGCTGGCGTCGACGATCAGGCCGGTCCAGGGCTGGGGCTCGCTGTAGTTGAAGTTCGACGGCAGGCTGGCGAAGGTCGGCTTCTTCTCGCCCATCTGATCGGGCATCAGCACGTCGCCCACCTTGCCGGTCAACAGCATCTCCATGTCGATCTCCACCGAGCCGTCGGACATGTAGCGCGGCTTGGAGGTGAAGCGGAAGTTGCGGACGATGCCCTCCACCTTGGTCTTGATCACGTCGGAGCTGGTCATGGCGTTCTCCACCGTGGTCTCGGAGGTCAGCACCACGCCGTTGAGGGTCTCGATCATGTTGCGCATGGCGTCCAGCTGCGCGGCGCGCAGGGCGTTCTTGCGCTGGGCCGAGGGCGGCAGCTTGGGGTTGAGGGCGCCGATGCCCGTGGCCGACACCACCTGGCTGGTCCAGTCGATGTCGCCGGCCTTGCCCGGCACGTCCTGGACGACCTGGGCCAGCGCCACGGCGGCCATCGCGGTCAATACCAATGCGATCACTGCGAATCTGCGTATCATTGTGGGGTGCTCCTTGTATGGGTTGAACGGTTATAGCAAAGCAGTTGCTGCGCCGTGATTAAAAGTGGAAGATGCATGAAGCAAGGACGGTATGCTGTTTTTCGTTCGCCTTCTCCACGGCCTCTTCTCCCAACACGGTCTCGCTCTGGTCCCGCAGGATCGTCTGGCCGTACTCATACGCCAGGTCGAGATTGACCTTGCCCATGATCAGCCCGAAACCGCCGGTGAAGACCATGCCGACCGCCTGGGTCGTATCGGGATTGGAGAACGATCCGCTCCATTTCAGCAGCGAGGCCTTGGGATCGGTGCGGAAGCCCAGCCGGATCGGGAACACGGCGTTGTTGCCGGTGATCACGTACTCCAAG
>DATJQG010000081.1:0-2061 GCA_035506015.1 Candidatus Edwardsiibacteriota bacterium | reverse complement strand
CAGGGTCGTGGTGCCATGCGCCAGATCCAGTTTGTACACCGCGTCGTCGTCGTACAGGCCGCGCACCAGGCAATAGGAACCGCACCAACCCGGCGAGGTGTATTCTTTTTCGGTTCGGAACACGATGCGGCCCGTGGCGTCGACCACGAACGTCCGGTCCTCGTTGTCGAACCCCCAGCAGTAGACCATGAACCGGCTGCCGTCCGGGTCGAACCAATAGTCGCAGCATCCCGGGAACGCGAGCTGCAGGCCCGTGGCGAGATACCAGGTGCCGGTCGCCGGCACATAAGTACCGCCGGGCTCGTTGTAAACGATCCCGATCGTCCCCTGCACCATGCGGGGATGCTGTTTATCGGCCCGCTCGATGCGGATCACCTGTTGGCCTCGCACCCAGCCGGTGATGCCCAGCTTCTTGTCCCGGATCAGGAACACTTCGTAATACTCCGGCAGCGCGATCGAGGTATCGGCCGTGCCGCGATACCCCTCGCGCCGGCGGCGCACGATCTCGAAGGTGTCGCGGACCACGGTCACCGCCGGGTGCGACCGCATCATGCTATCGGCGTAGACGGCCAGCGTGTCGTGCCAGGCCAGGCCGGGGCAGGGGAAATCCGCGTCGAGGATGTCCGGCTCGACCGCCTTATCGTACACCGATCCGGCCGGATAGTACGGCCTGACCGCGTCCTGCCTGATCCACGCGCCGGTCTCCAGCGAATATGCAGCCGCCTGCCGCCCGCGCAGTTCCAGGTATTTCTTCCGCATCCGCCTGACCCGGACCACCGAATCAAGGGCGGCTAGCTCCATCATCGGCGAATGGTAGAAACAGATGCTGTCCGACAGCGGCACCGCGTAGTGGAAGTTTAGCTCGGCGGGGGAGCCGCTGGCGGTCGTGACCGGGTCCTGTGATAGCTGTCTCGCGGCCGGGGCTGGCTTTTTAGCGCAGCCCATGATAATCATGACAGCCGGAAATATGAACAAGAATAAAATGAAACGGCCGATCTGCCTCTTATTCAGCTTTGACATCGCACTTCCCGTTGGATTTCAATTTGAGAACCAGCAGCACCAGGTTCAGACCCAGCGTCACGCAGTTGGCCAGGATCAGCGGCCATTCATGCAGCATGAAACCGTAGACGGTCCAGCACACCAGCCCGGCGATCAGCATCACCAGGAACAACAGGTTGATGTCCGCCATGCGGTGCGTGCGCCAGCTCTTGATCACTTGCGGCAAGAAGCTGAAAGTGGAGAGGACGGCGGCGGAAAAGCCGATCACTTTGACGAGCATGATGCCGTTACCCAATGAACATTGAACAATGGACCAAAGCCAGGCCCGGTGATCGTTCGATGTTCATTGTTCGTTGTTGATCGTTACTTGGTGTCCATGATCAGCGGCAAGCCGTCCTTGCCGGCGCCGATCACCACCACCTTGGCGTTGGGCGACTCGGCCAGCTTCTCGGTGGCCTCGATACCCTTCCAGCGCAGCAGCGGCTCGGAGATGCCCTTGGAGACGATCTGCTGGAAGTCGGAGATGCCCTTGGCCTCGATCCGCTTGCGCTCGGCCTCCTGCTTCTCCTTGGTCAGGATGAACTCCATCCGCTGGCTCTCCTGCTCGGCCTTGAGCTTCTCCTCGATGGCGTCGGTGACCTTGGCCGGCAGCTGGACGCTGCGCAGCGGCGTGTTCTCGATGATGATGCCGCGGTCCGCGACCACCTTCTCCAGGTCGGTCATGATCAACCGGGCCAGCTCCTCGCGCTGCGAGGTATACAGGGCCTTGGCCTCGTAGGTGGCCGTCACGCCGCGGCACACCGAGCGGAACTGCGGCACCAGCAGGATCGCGGCGTAGTCCTCGCCCACGGTGCGGTAGACCTGCGCGGCCTGCTCGGGGTTGAGGTGGAACAGCACCGTGACGTCCAGCTGCACCGTCATGCCCTCCTTGGACGGCACCGGCATCTCCTCGGTGATCTCCTGGGTCTTGATCGAGAACTTGATGATCCGGGCGAAGGGGTTGCGGACGTTGATGCCGGCCTTAAGCGTGTTCTGTGACACCGTGCCGAAGAAGTCCACCAC
>DATJQG010000080.1:0-11471 GCA_035506015.1 Candidatus Edwardsiibacteriota bacterium | reverse complement strand
ATCCGTCTTCGCGTTTTATGCCATAAATGCTATCAATTCCTTGTGTAAAGGAATTGGAATATAAAAAGTAAATATACAGAGTAGTAAATACTGTTTTTTCATGTTTATCCCCTTAGCGGACGGCGCAGAAGCCTGCGCCGTCCGCTTCTCGCTTGTTACTTCACCTTGCTCAGCGCCTGGTCCAGGTCGTTGATGATGTCGTCCGGGTGCTCGCCGCCGACCGACAGCCGGATCAGGTCGGGCGGCACGGCCGCCATCGACCGCGCCTCCTCGCCCATCTGCTGGTGCGTGGAGATCGAGGGGATGGTGGCGATCGACTTGATGCGGCCCAGGTCGGTGGCGCGCCAGATCCGCTTGAAGCCGTCCATCACGGTCCGCGCTGCGGGCACGCCGCCCTTGGGCACGAAGGACATCAGGTGGCCGTAGCGGTTGACGTCCTTGCCGTACTGGGCGTCGTACTTGGCGTCCACCAGCCACATATATTTCTGCGCCAGCCCGTGCAGCTTGTGGCTGTCCAGGCCCAGGTAATTGACCTTGGCTACCTTGGGGTGCTTCTCCAGGAACGTGGCCACCTTCATCGAGCTCTGGCACAGGGCGTCGACCCGGGTGCGCAGGGTGCGCAGCTCGTTGAGGGTCAGCACCGCGTGCAGCGGCGACAGCGAGGCGCCGGAGTCCCGGTTGGGCCACTGCTTGCAGTAGGTGGCGAAGTCGGCCTTCATGGCGTCGTTGGGGATGTTGGTGACGATCGGCTTGCGGGCGATCACCGCGCCGGCGATGGTCAGGCCGCCCGAGGTCATGGTCTTGGTCACCGAGTGGATCACGATGTCCGCGCCGTGCTGGATCGGCCGCAGCAGGGCGGGCGTGGCCACGGTGGAATCGGCGATGAAGGGCAGGCCGTGCTCGTGCGCCAGATCGCAGACTTTCTTGAGATCGAAGAACGACAGGCCGGGGTTGGAGGGCAGCTCGCCGTAGAGGAAGCGCGTCTGCTTGTCGATCTTGGATTTCCACTCGTCGATGTTGTTGGGGTCGGACACCCAGCGCACCTCGACGCCCTCCTCCTGCATCCGCCGCACGTTGAACAGCTGGAAGGTGCCGCCGTAGACCTGGGCGCAGGCCACGAAGTTGACCTTCTCGCCGTCCTTGCGCGCCAGCAGCGGGTGGATGGCCGCGGTGATGGCCGCCATGCCCGAGGCCGTGACGAAGCCGCCGGTCTCGGCGCCGGCGCCGTAGCCGTCCAGCAGCGCCAGCGTGTCCTCCAGGTAGCCCTGCGACGGGTTGTGGATCCGGGTATAGGCCCAGGTCGGGATCTGGTAGGTCTGGGCCGCCTCCATCTCGTCGCAGTCGCGGTAGGCCTGGGCCGAGCTCAGGAACATCGGCTCGATGATGGCGCCCTGGTTGTGCTCGATGGCCTCCTGCGCCGAGTAGGTGCCGTGCACCGCGATGGTGTCGAACCGCCACTTCTTGACCTCGTCCCGGATGTACCGGTCGCGCTCGGCCAGCTTCCTGGTGGCCGCGTCGACGTATTTCTTCACCGCATCGCTCATGATCGTCTCTCCGTTAGGTGTTATCGGTGTTGTTTGCGATCGTTCGGTTCACTTCACCTTGTGGACCCAGTCGTGCTTGTCGGGCAGCTTGCCGGTCTGGATGCCGGTCAGCGTCTGGTACAGCTTCGTTGACCAGGGGCCGGCCTCGGAGCCGATCACGTACTCCTGTCCCTTGTAGCTGATCTTGCCCACCGGGCTGATAACCGCGGCGGTGCCGGCGCCGAAGCATTCGGTCAGATTGCGGTGGGTGATGCCGTCCAGCACCTCGTCGATCGAGATCTGGCGCTGCTCGGCGCGGATGCCGATGTCGTCGGCCAGCTTCAACACCGAGCGCCGGGTGACGCCGTTGAGGATGCTGCCCGACAGCGGCGGCGTGACCAGCACGTCGTCGATCACGAAGAAGATGTTCATGGCGCCGACCTCCTCGATGTAGCGGCGCTCCTTGGCGTCCAGCCACAGCACCTGGCTGTAGCCGCGCTCCTTGGCCTGCTGCGAGGCGAACAGGGACGCCGCGTAGTTGCCGCCGGTCTTGGCCTCGCCGGTGCCGCCCAGCGCCGCCCGCACGTAGTTGTCGCTGACCCACAGCCCGACGGGGGTGAAGCCCTCGGGGAAGTAGGGGCCGACCGGCGACAGGATCACGAAGAACAGGTACTGGTCGGCCGGGCGCACGCCCAGCGCGGCCTCGGTGCCGATGGCCGCCGGCCGGATGTAGAGCGAGCAGCCGTCGGCCGTGGGGATCCAGCGCTGCTCGACCGTGACCAGCTCGCCGATGGCCCGGATGAAGTCCTCGGGCGGGACCTCGGGCATGCAGATGCGGCGCAGCGAGGTGTTGAAGCGGCGGGCGTTCTCGTCGGGCCGGAACAGCAGGATCTCGCCGGACGGCGACTTGTAGGCCTTCATGCCCTCGAACACCTCCTGGCCGTAGTGCAGGGTGTTGGCGGCCGGGTCCAGCGCCAGCGGGCCGTACGGCTTGATCTCCGGGTCGTGCCAACCGGCGCCCTTGTCCCACTGCATGGTGAACATGTGGTCGGTGAACTGGCGGCCGAACACCAGCTTCAGCGGGTCGGCATACAACGGCTTGAGCTTTTCCCGGGGCAATAGGGTCTTCTTGATATCCATGGTGTTCCCTCCGGTGTTGATATTATTCTATCGGTTCATTGTATTTTTTGCAGGGGGAACGCATGGCCGCGGTCCAGGGCCTTGAAATACGCGCCGCCGTCGCGCTGGAAGACCACCACGCCCGTCCACAGCTGCTGGTCCATCGTCACGCTCAGCCGGGTGTCCGCGGCATAGTCGATCCGGCCCTGGGGCAGGGCCAGACCGGCGCCGGGATCGGTGACCAGCAGCGTGACGTCGGTCATCGTCGCCCGCAGCGTGGTGAGAGGGACCGCGACCGTGTAATCGTGGTGCGGCAGGGTGCGCAGGTCGACGGTCTGCCCCGCGTACTTCCCGCTGTTGTGGATGTATTCCGTCTTGATGTGGGTGTCGATGGCCCAGCCGTTGACCGTCAGCGACAGCTTCTCGCGCGGCACGGCCAGCGCGGCCAGCGGCGGGAACGCCGCCCAGACCGTGTCCACCAGCAGGCCGGCCGCGCTGTCGTAGCGCAGCTCGCCGGACTGCGGCCGGAAGTACTCATGGGCGGTGTCGGGATAGGCGCACTCCAGCGAGAACCGCGCGACCTCGTTGCGGGGCGTGGTGGTGGTGCAGATCAACTGCCGGCCGATGCGGCGCAGGGTGGCCTCGCCCTGGGTGACCGCCGGTTCCTGCCCCACGACCAGCTCCTTGTCGTACCGCTCCACGTCGGCGGGGTAGGTCCAGGTGATGATGCGGTCGGTCCAGCGGGAATGGACGTCGTGCCAGCTGACGCTGACCAGGCGGCAGGCGCTGTCGACCTCCAGGGACACCGCGTAGAGCGCGGTGTCGGGCCCGGACGACGTCATGGACCCGACCTTGGCCGTGCCCGCGTATTTGCCGCGGATGTCGTACGCGAACTTGGCCCGCGCCACCAGCTGCCGGGGCGTGGGCGGCCCCTTGGGCTGCTTGGCGCAGCCGGGGACCGCGGCCGCTGCGGCCAACAGCAAGATCGCGATGATACCAGGCGCAGTCCTTCGCATCGCCGTCCTCCCCGCCGGGTCAGGAAACCCCGTGGCCGCTGATCATGCCGGCGGCGATGCGGCCCGACTGGTAGATGGTGGGCAGTCCGCTGCCGGGGTGGGTGCCGCCGCCCACCAGGTAGCAGTTGCGGAACTCCTCGAACCGGTTGTGCGGCCGGAACGACAGCATCTGCGATATCTTGTGGGACAGGTTGAACGTCGCGCCGTGGTAGATGTTGTACCCGCGCTGCCAGTCAGCCGGGGTGATCACTTTTTCGACCTCGATGTGCCGTTCCAGGTCCTTGAGCTCGGTCTTCTCGACGATGGTCCTGATCACCAGGTCGCGGAACGCCGTCTTCTCCCTGGCCCAGTCGATGCCGGAGGTCTGGTTGGCGATGGGCACCAGCACGTAGAGCGTCGATTTGCCGGGCGGGGCCAGCGACGGATCGGTGACGCAGGCGTTCTGAATGTAGATCGAGGGGTCCTTGGGCAGCGTTTTGGTGCGCACGATCTCGTCGACGTTATCGCGATAACTTCTGGCGAAGATCACGTTGTGGTGGGGGATGTCGTACTTTTTATCGACGCCCAGGTAGAGCATGAAGGTCGAGCAGGAGTACTCCATTTTCCCCAGTTTGGCGTCGGTGTATTTCCTGCGGTCCTCCGGTTTGACGATGTTGCTCATGGCCCAGGCGAAGTCGGGGTTGATGATCACCGCGTCGGCCGCGACGGTCTCGCCGTTCTCCAGCAGCACGCCGGTGGCGGCGCGGTCCTTGACGATCAGTTGCTTGACCGGCGTGTTCAGGCGGATATTCCCGCCATCCTCAGCGGTGCATTTGGCCATGGCCCGGGAGATCGTATGCAGCCCGCCGATCGGGTGGTAGATGCCGTACTTGTGCTCGATCACCGACAGGATGGTGAACGTGGCCGGGCACTGCCAGGGCGACATGCCCAGGTATTTGGCCTGGAAGGTCATGGCGATGCGCAGGTCGTCGTGCGTGAAATAGCTGGCCAGCCGGTCGTACACCGAGGCGAAGGGGTCCAGCCGCGGGATGGCCTTCAGGAAGCGCGGCTTCAAATACGACAGCAGGCTGTCGTAGGGCACCTTCAGGCAGGGATAGACCTTGTCGAACTTCTTGCCCTCGCGGTCGCGGAACCGCAGGTAGTTTTGGCCGTCGCCGGGGAAGGCCCGCTCGACCTCCTTGACCATCTGTTTCTCGTCGCTCACCGGGAAGAAGTCGCCGCTGCCGTGGAACCGCAGGCGGTACATCGGCTCCAGCCGCCGCAGGTCCAGCAGCGCGTTCATGTCGCGGCCGGCGTCGCGGAAGGTCTGCTCCAGCGTCTCCAGCAGCATCAGGAAGGTGGGCCCGGTGTCGAAGGTGTAGCCGCCCAGCTTGATCGGCCCGTTGCGGCCCCCCACCTGGCCGTCCTTCTCGAGGATCTCGACCTGGTAGCCCCGGTGCGCCAGCAGCATGCCGGCGGTCAGCCCGCCCGGCCCCGCGCCGATGATGATGATCTTCTTTGGCATGGTCGTGATGAAAATGATTAAAGTCGTATTGAGTCACAATAACGGATTAGGCCATCACCTTCTGGAAATCCCCGATGAACCCGCGCATGTCGCGGGCCAGCACCGCATCGGGCTTGCAGCGCAGCACCATGCCGTCGAGGTACATCAGGCTCTTGATGACGGGGTACATACCCTTCTCGAACACCATCCCGGCGTTGACCGCCAGCTTGATGGTGTCCATCATCATCTTGGTGAGGCTGACCTGGCTGACCGTGGCGCCGGAGAAGTCCCGGTAGAGCTCGAGGAACTTTTCCCGGTACGAGTCGTAGGCCTTTCCCGCGATCCCCGATTCCGCCATCCGGTTGATCCAGTGCGCGCATTGCGCATAGTCGTCCCAGGCCAGCGCCTCGAAAAAGCGGAACAAACCCGTGCGGATGCGGTCGCCCACGCGGCTGATGGCCCCGGTGTCGATGAAGTAGAGGTCGCCGCCCTTGAGGATGATGTTGCCGGGGTGGATGTCGCCGTGGAACGTGCCGGCCCCGAACATGAAGAACCCGTGGATCGAGAACAGCTTCAGCAGCTCCTCGTAGGGCAGCTGGCCCCGCTCCAGCAGCTCGTCGAACGTCTGCCCGTCGATGAACTCCGAGACTAATACTTTGGCGTCCGAGAGTTCCTTGTAGACCTTCGGAAAAGCCAGGTGCGACAGGTCGTAGCGGCCCTGGTTGTTGTCCCGTATCCCGCGCAGGATCTCGCCGTTGGCGACCTCGTTGCGCAGGTCCAGCTCGGCCAGCGTGTACTCCTCGATGTGCGCCAGGATGCCGGCGGGATCCGCCACCTTGGCCAGCTTGGGGTAGAAGAAGATCGCCAGGTCGGCCAGCCGCCGCACGCTGCGCACGTCCCGCACGAAGCGCTGCGCGAAGTCGCCCTTGATCAGCTTGACCACCACCGCCGCGCCGTCGTCCAACACCGCGCGATGCACCTGGCCGACCGAGGCCGAGGCCAGCGGTTCCCGCTCGATGCTGGTGAAGGCGTCGCGCCAGCCCGGCGGCGTCCCCCGCAGCAGGCGGTCGACATCCTCGGGCGGCAGGCTGAGCGTGCGGCGGTAAAGCTGCGCCAGGTGCCGGCACTTGGCCTCGTCCAGGAAATCGGCGCGCAGGGCGAAAGTCTGGCCGATCTTGACCGCCAGCAGGCCCTGGCGCTGGATCTTGTCCAGGTCGGGCAGGCCCGGGCCGTAGATGTCCCGCAGCAGCCCGATGAAACCCAGCCAGCGCATGCCTCAGTAGATGATCTGCCCGCCGTCGAACACCTGGCCGGACTTGTTCTCGGTGTACTCGATGAAGATGTTGGCGACGTCGATCCTCATCTCGCTGCTCAGCGTCTCGGCCACGGTCTGGATGATGGCCGCGACGTCCTTCTTGGACTTGCCCTCGAAGGAGATGATCCGCACCAGCGGCGCGTGGGTGCTCTGGGGCTGGGCGCCCACCGAGTAGTTGCCGGTGGCGTAGAGGTGCGGCGCGATGAACTCCCAGGTGGCCCAGACGTGGTTGGGCTGGTAGTTCATCCGCAGGGCGACCGCGGTGCAGACCTTCTTGAGGATGTCCGGGGTCCGCATCTCGTCCTCGTCCAGCGGCAGGGACTTGATGGTGATGATCGGCATCGGCGTCGCGCCTCCGTATGGCAACAGTGTTGCGTGTGGTGAAATCTATTTGGCCGGCAGGGAACGGGCGAAACCGATCCCCAGGCCGACCCAGTGGCGGTAGTCCGCCGCGGTGCGGAGCAGCGGCTTGGGCACCATCGCCCAGCCCTTCATCCGGCGGCCGGTGATGTCGAAGGGCAGCGCCTTGTTGGCCTTGATCAGCGCCAGGGCCTGTTCGTCCGAGCCCAGCCGGACGATCAGGTTGTCCTTCCAGACCCCGAAGGCCATGTTGCCGTGCAGCAGGCAGCAGATGCCGCCGAACATCTTGCGGGGCTCCAGGCCCCCGGTCCCCTCGGCGGCCGCCAGGGCCATCCGCTCGATGTCGGCGTCGTAGGGCATTGGTCGCGCTCCCGTGTCGCGTTGCCGGAAGGGGGTCACAGCAGCCGCTGCTCGGCGAAGCTGAAATACCCGCCGCCGCCCACGATGATGTGGTCCAGCACCCGGATGTCGATGTGGCGGGCGGCCTCGCCGATCCGCGCCGTCAGCCGCTTGTCGTCCTCGGAGGGCGCGGTGTCGCCGCTGGGGTGGTTGTGCACCAGGATCAGCCCGGCCGCCCGCCGGGCCAGGGCCTGCTCGATGACGCGGCGCGGGTAGACCACGGCGTGGTCGACCGTGCCCTCGTGGATCACCTGGTGGCCCAGCACCTTGTTCTTGGCGTTGAGGAAGACCGCCAGGAACGCCTCGTGGCGGCGCCCAGCCAGGGCGGAGCGGGCGAAGGCCACCACGGCCTGCGGCGAACTCAGCGCCGCGCCGCCCGTCATTTTTTCCGCGAGCCGCGCCGTGCCCAGCTCTCTCACCAGCCCGATCAGCGCGATCGACGTATCGCTCAAGCCCTTGACCGCGCGCAGCTCATCGGGCGTGGCGTCCAGCACGCCGGCGATGCCCGCGAAGCGCGCCAGCAGGGCCTTGGCCAGCGGCTTGGTGTCCTTGCGCGGCACCGCGTGGAACAGCAGCAGCTCCAGCAGCTCGTGGTCGTGCAGCGCGGCCACGCCGGCGTTCAGGAATTTCCGCCGCAGCCGCGCGCGGTGGCCGAGGTGGTCGGGTTCTGGGGAAGTAGTCATTGCTGCCGCGATAACCTCTCCCTTGATCCCTCCCCTCGAGGGGAGGGAAAGAAAGGGTGGGGTTTAGAGGTGTTACAATCTCTTCTCGATGGCCCTGATCACCGTGCTCAGCGCCTTGACCCGGGCGAAGTACTTGTCGTTGGATTCGATGATGTTCCACGGCGCGTAGCTGGTGCTGCAGTTGGCCAGCATGTCGTTGATGGCGGTCTCGTAGAGCGGCCACTTCTTGCGGTTGCGCCAGTCCTCGTCGGTCAGCTTCCACTGCTTGTACTTGTCGCGGGCCCGGTCCTTGAAGCGCCGCAGCTGCTCCTGCTGGTCGATGTGCAGCCAGAACTTGACGATCACCGCGCCGTAGTTGGCCAGGTGCGCCTCGAACTCGTTGATCTCGCGGAAGGCCCGCTGCCAGGCCGCGGTGTCGCAGAAGCCCTCGACCCGCTCCACCATCACCCGGCCGTACCAGGTGCGGTCGAAGATGGTGACGTGACCGGCCTTGGGCATGCAGTTGGCGAAGCGCCACAGGTAATGGTGCGCCAGCTCCTCCTTGGTGGGCGCGGCGATCGGGATCACCTCGTAGCCGCGGGGGTCGAGGTGCTCGGTCAGCCGCTTGATGTTGCCGCCCTTGCCGGCCGCGTCGCAGCCCTCGTAGCAGATCACCACCGGGATGCGCCGCCGGTAGATGGTGTACTCCAGCTCGCGGATCCGGGCCTGCAGCCGGTCGATCTGGACGTCGTACTTCTCCTTGGGCAGCTTCTGGGTCAGGTCCAGCTTGGACAGCACCGTGACATTGTGGGCGGGCAGCTTCGCGACCTGCTTGGCCTTGTTCTTCTGCGCGTTCTCGAAATTCTCCAGCGCGGTCTCCCAGGTGGCCACCAGCGTCTCGACCACCTTGAGGATGGCGTACTCGCGGTCGTGGGCCTCGACCACCACCCAGGGGGCGCGCGCGGTGTTGGTCTTCTCCATCATCTCCTCGGCGGCCGCGATGTACTTGTCGAACAGCTTGTGCTGGGCCCATTCCTCCTTGCCCACCTTCCAGGAGCGGAACTTGTCGTGCTCCTGGTCCTCGAAGCGGCGGGCCTGCTCCTTCTTGCCGATGTGCATCCAGAACTTGACGATCACCGCGCCGTCGTCGTTCTGCTGGCGCTCGAAGGCCAGGATCTCGGCGAAGGTGCGCTCCATGTCCTGCTTGGACACCTCTTTCTTCACCCGCTGGCCCAGCAGCCGGTCGTACCACGACCGGTCGAAGATCGCCAGCCGGCCCTTGGCGGGCAGCAGCTTCCAGAAGCGGATCAAATGCGGCCAGAACTGCTCGACGTCCGTGGGCGGGTGGATGGGGTTGACCCGGAAGCCGCGGGGGTCCAGCGGCAGCATCAGCCGGTTGATGGCCGTGCCCTTGCCTGAGGCCTCCAGCCCCTCGAACACCAGGATGGTGGGGATGCCCTTCTCCAGGCAGGCGCGCTGCAGCTCGCCCAGCCGCCGCTCCAGCTCCGGCATCTTCTTCTTGAACTCTTTCTTGGCGAGCTTCTTCTTCAGGTCGACCATCTCCAGCATGGCGGTCTCCTCGATTGTATGGTTATTTCGTTTTGACGATGGCACTGGCCCAATCCCTTTTCCCGCATGCCGGGCAGCGCAGCAGCTTCTTGTTCCAGACGTGCGGCGTGCCGATCGCGGTGAACAGGCCGATCTGGAACTGGTGCTGGCACGACGGGCACTGGTAGCCGTAGGCGGCCACGTTCCACAGGGTCAGCGCCAGCACGCCGGCGGCGCAGAACAGCAGCGCGTAGCCGGGCCACAGCGTGAAGAGGATGGTGGCGACCAGCAGCGCGGCCAGCAGGCCGATGAACACCGCCAGGACCAGGATGCTGCGCTCGCTGTCCTGCGGGGTGACGGGGCGGAAACGCATGATGCTTCCTTTCTGCGGTCATCCGGAAACCGGCGCCAGGATTACTTCTTCAGCCCCACCTGCCGCATCAGGAACGAGAGGATGTCTGCTTCCTGGCCGATCCACTCGGTCAGCCGCGTGCCGCCGCCGTGGCCGGACTTGCGGCGCAGCAGGTAGAGGATCGGCCCGCCGCCGGTGTCGGCGGCCTGCAGGCGGGCGGCCATCTTGCGGGCGTGCAGGGGGGCGACGCGGGCGTCGTTCTCGCTGGCCTCCAGCAGCACTGCCGGGTATTTCGTGCCGTCCTTGACATTGTGGTACGGCGAGTACTTCAGCAGATACCGGAACTGGGTGGAATCCTCGGCGCTGCCGTACTCCTCCGCCCAGACGTTGGCGTAGCCGAACTTGTGGAAGCGCACCATGTCCAGCAGCGGCACGCCGATGTGCGCGGCGCGGAACAGGTCCGGCCGCTGCGCCGTCACGGCGCCGGTCAGCAGGCCGCCGTTGCTGGCGCCGCTGATGGCCAGCCTGCCGGGCGACGTGTACTTGCTGTCGACCAGCCACTGGGCCGCGGCGATGAAGTCGTCGAAGACGTTCTGTTTCCTGTCCCTCATCCCGGCCTCGTGCCAGTCCTTGCCGAACTCGCCGCCGCCGCGCAGGTTGGGGATGGCCACCATGCCGCCGGCCTCCAGCCAGCACTGGTAGAAGGAGGAGAAGAACGGGGTCTCGGGGACGTCGAACCCGCCGTAGCCGGTCAGCAGCACGGCATTGTGGCCGTCGCGCCTGGTGCCGCGGGGCTGGAACAGGAACATCGGGACGCGGGTGCCGTCCCGGGACGTGAACCACACCTGCTCCACGGAGCTTTTACCCGGATCGATGGCGATCGGCGGCTTCTGGTACAGCGTCAGCCTGTTCCGCGCCGGGTCATAGCGGAACGTGGCGCCCGGGTAATTGAACGACGTGAAATATGCCCAGACCGGCCCCTTGGACCAATAGCCCCAGATAAATCCGCTGCCGATGCCCGGCAGGGGCAGGTCGCGCAGGTAGTTCCCATTGAGGTCGAAGATCTTGATCACCGTGTGCGCGTTGTGCAGATACGCGGCATAGAGCAGGCCGTCGATGCCGCTGATGTTCTCCAGCTTGTCCTCGCTTTGGGGGATCAGCACCTTCCAGTTTTCGCGGCCCGGCCGGTCGGCGGCCGTGACGTAGACCATGCCGCGGGGCGCGTCCTTGTCGGTCCTGATCAGCAACGTGTCGCCCAGCAGGTCGACGCCGTACTCCGCGTCGAAGCCCATGGCGACGGGGACCAGGCTGTCGGGGCCGCCCAGCCGGCGCAGGAAGACCTCGCTCTTGTTGAACATGCCGCGCTGGAAGACCGCCCAGCGGCCGTTCTCCGAGACGGCGGCGTCATGGTAGTATTCCTTGACGGAGGGATGGGAGAAGACCACGCGGTCGGAGTCCGCCGGGGTCCCCAGCGCGTGGAAGTACACGGCCTGCCAGTAGTACTCCTCGCCGGCCGGGACGGTGCCCTTGAGCGGATAAGCGGAATAGAAGAACCCCGAATTGCCCGGCAGCCAGGCGCCGCCGTGCTGGCGCCAGCCGCGCAGCGTGTCCGGCAGGATGGCCTTGGTGGCGACCTCCATGATCCGGATGCGCGGCGACTCGTTGCCAGCGGCGGCGCGGCCGAACGCCAGGTA
>DATJQG010000079.1:0-4465 GCA_035506015.1 Candidatus Edwardsiibacteriota bacterium | reverse complement strand
GACGACGGTGCTGACGCCGACGTCATGCGGGGCGTTCTGGCCGGAGATCCGGACGCTGTCGACGTACATTTCATTGCCGTATTTCGAGATCCCGGTGAACCGCACCTTGTTGGATCCCACCGGCAGGGCGTATTTCTTCGTGGCCCACTGGCTGGAGGTCGGCACGAACTGGCTGGTCGTGCCCTTGGCGGTGCTATCGGCCCAGCTCAGCGCGCCCAACTGCGTCCAACTGGTCCCGCCATTGGTGGAGGAGGAGATCACCAGCGAGTCCCGGTAGCTGGACGAATACGGGGCATAGGCGAACGCGAACCTGACGGTATCGCCGGCCACCGACGGGTAGAACGTCAGAGTGATCAGATTCTGCGATCCCGAACTGACGTTGTAGAAATCGGCCAGGGCCGAGGCGCTGCCGACGCCGTAGCCGCTGCAGCTGGTCGAGCGCAGCCACAGGCTGGCGCTGCCGCTCAACGACCAGCCGCCGGGAGGAAAATCCGTGCCCTCGAACCCCTCGACCACGTTGCCCGCGTATGCGGTGGCCGTACCGAACGCCAGCAAGGCGATGCCCAGTAGTGCGAACGATCTTTTCATCTTGCTACCCTCTTTCTTGTATAATGATGAAGGCCTGCGCACGATGCCGCCTGCTGTTGTCGGTTACCGCACCACCTGCATCCGCCTGACCAGCTCGCTCCCGCCCGTCCGCAGGCAGTACAGGTAGATCCCGCTGGAGACTGCGCGCCCATGCTGGTCCCTGCCGTCCCAGGCGACCTGATATCTCCCGGGTTTTTTGTTTCCTTCATCCAATGTCTTCACCAGCTGGCCCAGGACGTTGAAGACCTGCAGGCTCACCCGCTGGGACCGCGCGATCTGGTAGCTGATCGCGGTCGACCGCGCGAAGGGGTTGGGCGCGTTCTGCGCCAGCCCGTCGCTGGTGATCGCCGCGCCCGCCGGCCCGCCCGCCACGCCGCCGGTGATGCCCATCTTGATATTCGACGGATGGGTCTCGAAGCCCGTGTCGGCGCCGCAGACCGCGGTCACGCGGTAGTACCAGGCCAGGCAGCTCATCGCGTTGGTATCGGCGAACGCGGTGTCGGTGATGATGTCCCGGTTGATCCGCGTGAACCCCGTGGTCGAATCCTGGCTGCGGTAGAGGTTATAGCCTGCGATCGTGCTGTCGGCCGTGAACGGGTGCCACCGGACCACGATGGTGCTGGGGCCGACCGTCTCGGCGCTGTCCACGACCGGCACGCGGTCGTACCAATCCTTCAGCACCCAGTTGCCGGGATCGAGCCTGACCTGTGCGACCGGGCCGCCGGCGTGCACCAGGAAATCCTGCGAGGCCAGGCTGTCCCAGGCCACGGTCGCGCTGTCCGGCCCGGCGGCCGTGCTGCAGGCCAGGGCCAGCGGCATGGCGTAGCGCTCGCCGGTGGTCGAGGTCTGCGTTACCTTGACCCAAGCCGCATTGCTGTCGCCGTGCGTCCCGTAGTAGCAGGCCGTGGTGTAGGCCGGGTGCCCGGCCCGGTGCAGCCATTGGTCGAAATACCAGCCCAGCGGCGCGCCATAGGAATATTCCATGATCCGCTGGAAGTCCGCGGACACCGCGTTGCCGTAGGCGAAGCTGTCGCCATAGGCCCGCAGCCCGGCGAAGAATGCCGGATCGCCCATCACCCAGCGCAGGCCCTGCAGCACCCAGGCGCCCTTGGCGTACTCCATGGAGTAGTCGAACAGCAGCGGCGCGGGCGGATCGTAGACCGGATGGGCGCTGGCGTTCCCGGCCAGCGCCGAGGAGAACGTCTTCTTCATGTAGACGCCGGGCAGCCGGCCCGACTTGTACTCGTCGTAGACGGCCTCGCCGTAGCTGGCGAAACCCTCGTTCAGCCAGATGTCGGACCAGTGGCCGCAGGTGACCTTGTCGCCCCACCACATGTGGCCCAGCTCGTGGACCACGCCCTTCTGGGAGTTGTTCGTGATCCAGGAACGGTGGATGGTGGTCATGGTCTGGTGCTCCATCCCGCCGTAGCCGAAGGGATAGGCGGCGGCCATGCCGTATTTCTCGAAGGGGTAGTGCCCGAACCGCTGGGTGAAGCACTCCAGCATTACGGGCACCGAGTCGAACACCGCGGCGGCCTGGGCCGAGTCCTCCGGCCAGACGCAATAGTACAGGGGGATGGTGTCCCCGGCCGCGGTGCGCGCGGTATCGGTCCATGAGGCGTAGCGGGAGACGGTGAAGCACATCAGGTAGGTGGCGATCCGCTTGGCCTCCACCCAGTGCCAGGTCAGGGTGTCGCCCGAGCGGACGGTGTCGGCCAGCAGGCCGTTCGCGGCCACCGTGAAGCTGTCGGGAACGGACACATGGACCTCGCAGCCCTGGGTGGTCTTCAGCCAGGGCTCGTCGACGCAGGGCATCCAGTAGCGGGCATCCTGCGGCTCGCTCATGGTGTAGCCGATGGTATGCGGCTGGCCGCCGCCCTGCGGGTACCAGTGGTAGCCGCTGGTGAAATTCCCGCCGCGGTAGAAGATATCCAGGCCGAAGCAGTTCGGCCGGCCCTGGGCCACCGCCATCGCCAGCACCCCGCCGTCGACGTTGAAGCCGATGGGCGTGCCCAGCTTGAAGACCGAATCGATCGCCAGGTCGCCGCACTGGAAGCGGATGGTGTCGACGCCCGGGACGTTGGTGCACATGCCGACGTAGAGGTGCCCGTACAACGAGTCGTTGTACATGGGCAGGGTGACATAGAGGTTGTAGTTGTCGACCACGAAATCGATGGTGGTGTCGAATTTTGCACCAGCGGGCGCGGCCGGCCGTACCCGCGGCGCGGGCCGGTTCTCGAAATCAACGGCCAGGGCCGCCAACGGCAGCAGCACGGTGCCGAGCACAACCAACAGTGATATTCTTCGCATGGAGCTCCTTATAGTATCCGTTGGATCCGTTGCGCTGGACATGGCGCCATGGTCAATGGCCGGACTTCGTGCTGTCGCCGCGGGTGGGATCGGGTACTTGGGGATGCAGCGCCCGCCTGACCGCGTCCTCCAGCAGGGTCTCGTCGCCGGGTCGGTAGCCGAAGTGGCTGTAGAGCGTGGCGCCGTCCTGGCCGATGATGAACGTGGCCGGGACGTCGCTCAGGCCGAACGCGGCGTAGGCCTGCTGCTCGGCGTCCAGCGCCACCGGGAAGGTGTATTTGCGGCCCTTCAGCAGCGACTTGATCTTGGCCGAGCTCTTGGCGTCGTCGATGCTGACGCCGACGAACCCGATCCCGCTGTCGGCGTAGACCGCGTACAGCCGCTGCACGTAGACCAATTCATCCTGGCAGGGATGGCACCAGGTGGCCCAGAAACAGACCACCACCGGGCTCTGGGCCCGCAGCGCCGAGAGCTCCGCCGTGCCGCCGCCGACCAGCGGCAGCTTGAAATCGACCGCCAATGCCGGCAATGCCAGCAGCGCCGCCAGCAGGATCACCGTGATCGTTCGCATCGCTCCCCCGTCGTTCATTTGATCAGGATCAGTTTGCCGGTGGCGGACCGGCCGCCGGCGTCCAGCCGGTAGAAATACACGCCCGAGGGCATCCGCCGCCCGTCGCGGCCCGCGCCGTTCCAGCGCACGCTGTGGCCTCCCGCCTGCTGCGGTGCGTCGATCAGGGTCGTCACCTGCCGGCCGCAGATATCGTAGAGCGCCAGGGTGGCGCGGCCGGCCCGCGGCAGTGAATAGTTGAACATCGTCACGCCCGGCGAGGGGTTGGGGTAACAGCCGACCGCGATGCCGCGCACTGAGCGCTGACCGGCGGGATCGCCTGAGACACCGGATGCCTTGGTATAGCCCATGATGGTCACGTCGTCCACGTACCAGCCGTCGGCCGTGATGGTGTCCGTGTTGCTGGTCATCATGAACCGCAGCTTGTAGCCGTGGATGGTGTCGCAATTCGCGATGCTGTAGCTCCGCTGCCGCCAGGAGGCCTGGGTGCCGGAGTAGGTATCGAGTGTGTTCCAATTCTTGCCGCTGTTGGCCGAGTACATCGGGCGGCACTGGTCCAGGCTGGGCTGGGTCGCGAATTTCTCCCACCACCCGGCCGTCACCGAGGCGAACGGCGTCAGGTCGACGCTCTCGGCCATGGCGATGTAGCGGAAGATGCCGCGCTTGTAGTTCCCCCAGCGGCTGTCGGTGACGCAGTAGCCCGGCGAGTGGCAGTCCGCGCTGGTGGTGTCCCAGTTGACGGTGGTGGTGTCGCCGCTGCCGACCTTGCCCACCACCCACAGCCCGCGGCCGGCCTCGAAGTTGTCGCTGAAGATCACCGTCGGGCTGCCCACCGTGACGATCACGCTGTCGAGCGTGCGCACCGTGTCGTGCGACGCGGCCGAATAGATGCACTCCTCCAGCGCCAGCTTGACCCGGTGCCCCTCGGGCATGGTGGCCGTGGGCAGCACCGAGAACGCGAACGGGGCGCCGGCGTTGTTGGCCGAATCGCCGGGCTGC
>DATJQG010000078.1:0-3620 GCA_035506015.1 Candidatus Edwardsiibacteriota bacterium | reverse complement strand
GGGCAACAGCGCGCAGCTGGAGATCTCCTGCGGCCTGCCCGGCCTCCATCTGGGCGAGAGCATCGCTGTGGACGGCGCCTGCCTAACGGTGGCAAAACTGGAAAAGACGGGCTTTACGGCCGACGTCAGCCACGAGTCGCTGGACAAGACCATCATCGGGAAGTACAACATCGGCGCAGCCGTCAACCTGGAACAGGCGCTGCAGCTGGGCGACCGGCTGGGCGGCCATTTCGTGGCGGGACACGTTGATTGCGCGGGAAAAATCGGCAAGATCATCAAGCGCAGCACCGACTGGGATCTTGCCGTTCATCTCGGGAGATCCGATCTGAAATACATTGTCGGCAAGGGCTCGGTGGCGGTCAACGGCATCAGCCTGACGGTGGCGGCGAAGCTGCGCGACGGGTTCACGCTGGTGATCGTGCCGCACACCCTGCGGACCACGACCATCGCCAACTGGCGCACCGGGGACGCCGTCAACATCGAGTTCGACATCATCGGCAAATACGTGGAATCATACACGACGGGAAAGTCATGAGGCAAATATACCGATTCAGCGGCATCAAGGAGGCGGTGGCGGACATCCGCGCCGGCAAAATGGTGATCGTGGTCGACGACGAGGACCGCGAGAACGAGGGCGACCTGGTGATGGCCGCGGCCAAGGCCAAGCCTTCGGACATCAACTTTATGGCGCGCGAGGGCCGCGGCCTGGTCTGCGTCTCGATGCCGGCCGAGCGCCTGCAGCGGCTGGGGCTGGCGCCGATGGTGGAGCGCAACACCTCCAAGCTGGGCACCAACTTCGCGGTGTCGGTGGACGCGGTCAAGGGGACCACCACCGGCATCTCGGCCCACGACCGGGCCACCACCATCCGCACCCTGGTCGACCCCGCCACCACGCCCGAGGCGCTGGCGCGGCCCGGCCACGTCTTCCCGCTGATGGCGGTGGAGGGCGGCGTGCTGCGGCGGGCCGGCCACACCGAGGCGGCGTCCGACCTGGCGCGGCTGGCCGGGCTGGCACCGGCCGGCGTGCTGTGCGAGATCATGTCGGCGGACGGCACCATGGCCCGCGTGCCCGAGCTGATGGGCTTCGCCGCCCGCCACGGCCTGCGGGTCGTCACCATCACGGACCTGATCGGCTTCCGCCGCAAGCGGGAAAAACTGGTGCAGATGACCCTGGAGATCAAGCTGCCGACCAGGTACGGCGATTTCCGGCTGCTGGTCTACGAGGACAAGGTCGAGCGCTACCACCACCTGGCGCTGGTCAAGGGCGCGGTGCGGGGCCGCAAGAACGTGCTGGTGCGGGTGCACTCCCAGTGCCTGACCGGGGACATCCTGGGGTCGCTGCGCTGCGACTGCGGCGACCAGCTGGCGGCGGCCATGAGGAAGATCGAGCGCGAGGGCCGCGGCGTGTTCCTCTACATGCGGCAGGAGGGCCGCGGCATCGGGCTCTACAACAAGCTGCGGGCCTACAAGCTGCAGGAGCAGGGGATGGACACCATCGAAGCCAACCTGGCGCTGGGCTTCAAGGCCGACGAGCGCGACTACGGCATCGGCGCCCAGATCCTGGCCGACCTCGGCCTGTCGTCGATCCGGCTGATGACCAACAACCCGGAGAAGATCGCCGGGCTGGAGGGCCACGGGCTGAAGATCGCGTCCCGCGTCCCGGTCCAGGTCAAGTGCAACCCGGCCAACGCGAAATATCTCAGGACCAAGCGGGACAAGATGGGGCACCTGCTGAACCTGGCCGGCTGCGGCAACGATTAATCCGATCGACCAGAGAACAATGAACAGTGAACAATATCGGGAGAAGACCATGCCGAAAGTGATCGAGGGACAGCTCTCCGCGGCGGGCAAGAAGTTCTGCATCGTGGTGTCGCGGTTCAACGACCTGGTGAGCCAGCGGCTGGTGGACGGCGCGCTGGACTGCATCACCCGCCACGGCGGCGACCAGGCCACGATCGACGTGCTGTGGGTGCCGGGCTCGTTCGAGATCCCGCCGGTGGCCGCGCAGGCCGCCCATTCCAAGAAGTACCATGCGGTGATCTGCCTGGGCGCGGTGATCCGCGGCGACACGCCGCACTTCGACTTCATCGCCGCCGAGGCGGCCAAGGGGGTGGCCCAGGTGGCGATGGCCAGCGGCGTGCCGACCATCTTCGGCGTGCTGACCACCGACAACCTGGACCAGGCGCTGCAGCGCTCGGGCAGCAAGTCCGGCAACAAGGGCTGGGAGTCGGCGCTGTTCGCCATCGAGATGGCCGACCTCTACGCGCAGCTGGCCAAGAAGTAATGGGCGCGAGACGGGCGGCCCGGGAGCTGGCGCTGCAGGCGCTCTACCAGCACGACCTGGCGGACGACCCGCCGGCCAAGCTGGCAGCCGACCTGCACCGGCGCTACGGCGGAACGGAGCAGGCCGAGTCCCTGGCCTTCGCGGCCGAGCTGGTGCGGGCGGTGCTGGAGCACCGGGCCGAGCTGGACGGGCTGATCGAGGGCGCGGCCCGCAACTGGCGGATGGCGCGGATGGCGGTGATCGACCGCAACATCCTGCGGCTGGGCGCCGCGCAGCTGCTGCACTTCCGCGGGCAGGTGCCGCCCAAGGTGGCGATCGACGAGGCCATCGAGCTGGCCAAGCGCTTCGGCGACGACGAGTCCGGCCGGTTCGTCAACGGCATCCTGGACCGGATCTACCGGGAGTCGGGCGGGGCCGATCCCGCCGGCGACCAACCGCAGCGATCAGCGCGATGACCGACCGGTGAACTACGCCATCATCTCCGACATCCACAGCAACTACGACGCCCTGAGCGCGGTGCTGGCCGACATCCTGCGGTCGCGGGTCGACCGGGTGATCTGCCTGGGCGACATCGTGGGCTACGGCGCCGAGCCCCAGAAGTGCCTCGAGGCGGTCAAGGGGTTGACCACCTGGACGGTGGCCGGCAACCACGATTACGCGGCGATCGGCAAGATGCCCCTCAGCTTCTTCAACATCAACGCCCGCCGCGCCGCCGAGTGGACCGCGACCGTGCTGTCGCCGGCCGAGCGCAGGTACCTGGCGGCCCTGCCGCTGCAGCGCCACATCAGCGCCGGCGACCACGAGCTGGTGGCGGTGCATTCCACGCCCTCGCGGCCCGAGGAGTGGCACTACATCCTGTCGATCGACGAGGCCGAATACCAGTTCGAGCAGTTCCCCCAGCCGGTGTGCCTGATCGGCCATTCGCACCAGCCGGTGTTCTGGCAGCTGTCGGCCAAGGGGGAATGCAGCATCGTGGGCAAGGAATACCTGCGGCTGGAACGCAACCGCCGCTACATCATCAACTGCGGCAGCGTGGGGCAGCCGCGGGACGGCGACCCGCGGGCCTGTTACGCGCTGTGCGACAGCGAGCGGATGGAGGTGGTGGTGCGCCGGGTGGAGTACAACGTCGCCGCGGCCCAGAAGAAGATCGTCCGCGCCGGGCTGCCGCCGCGCCTGGCCGAGCGGCTGGCCCACGGGACCTGAGGACGGCACCGCCATGCCATCGCGCGCCGCCATCATCATCCCGCACCACAACGGCCAGCAGCTGCTGGCGGATTGCCTGCCGTCGCTGTTCGCCACCGCCTGCCCGGACTACACGGTCTATCTGGTGGACAAC
>DATJQG010000077.1:0-2510 GCA_035506015.1 Candidatus Edwardsiibacteriota bacterium | reverse complement strand
ACATCAGCGGGATCAGCTCCTTGCCGCCGGGGAAGCGCCAGCGACCGTCCGCGCCCCTTTCCAGGAAGGGAAAGCAGTCGTAGCTGCAATACGGGAACTCGTGCAGGAACTCCAGCTTCAGACCTACCGACAGCAGCGCGTTGACGATATCCGACAGGGAATGCTGCCACTCGCAGGACTTGCAGACCTTGTCGAACTTGGCCTGATGGTCGGAATAGGAGCCGTCCGTTTCCCAGACCTGCGGCTGGTCGCTATGGAAGTAGGGATACAGGGCTTCGAGACTGGATGCCTTCGGCCCCATGTCGAAGACGGTCGCCACCGGATGGAACTCGCGGATATAAAAAACGCCGTCCAGCGGGAGGTAGCGGTCGATCAGCCGCGCCCATTGCTCGAGATCGTCGATCCAGCACAGCACGCCGGCCGACGTGAACACGATGTCGAACTGCTTGTCCAGGTGCCTGGGCAGGTCGTAGATGTTGCAGCAGACGAACTCCGCCGGGATGGCGAGTTCCTCGCTGAGCGACTTCGCGAGTTTGATGGCCTCGTCGGAAAAATCCACGCCCGTCACCCGCGCGCCCATCCGCGCTAGCGACATGGTGTCCTGTCCGAAGTGGCACTGCAGGTGCAGCACCGACTTGCCGCGCACGTCGCCCAGCTCGGCGACCTCGACCGGGTCGAGCGTGTTGACGCCGCGCCTGAACGCCTCCATGTCGTACATTTTCGAGCGGGCGTTGACCGCGGTCATCTTGTCCCACAGCTCGCGGTTGTTGTCGAAATACTGGTTCATATCGATTGGATTATTGGGGCACGTGCGGGCATATCTTCGTACCGTATATTCCTGTTCGAGCATGTCACCCTGAGAACGGCATCATGCATGACAAATCGAACGGGTAATGTTCATCCTTCAGCCTGCAAGGCGAGAGGCGATCTCAGGATGACAGACGCTGATCGCTTCGTCCGTGCTGGTAGGACAACTATGCTCGCGATGACTGGATCATCCCCTCTACCAAGAGGGGTGGAGGCGGTGGGGTGTGTCCCTGGGCAGATCGCTTCGCTTGTGCGGGCGGAATAGCCGTTCTCGCGATGACGATGGATCCGGCCGTCTTGCAGTCCATCAGTCTTCTAGTCTTCCGGTCCCTTGCCCGGCTCACTTCCCGATGCAGAACTTGCTGAAGATCCGCTCCAGCACATCGTCGCCGATGGCCTCGCCCGTGATCCCGCCCAGCGCGTTGACCGCGGCCTTGACGTCCTCGGCCACCAGCTCGTAGGACTGTTTGGCCGCGACGCCCTTGAGCGCGGCCTCGAGGTGCGTCGCCGCCTCGCGCAGCGCGCCCACCTGCCGGGCGTTGGCCGCCGAGGCCGCGCCGGCGTCGATGCCCTTGCCGCCGGTCAGGGCCGCCACTATCGCCTCCTCCAGCTTGGGCAGGCCGGCCTCGGTCTTGGCCGAGATCTTGATCCAGCCCTTCTGCGGCGCGAAGGCCGGCTTGAGGTCGCTCTTGTTGAGCAGCACCAGCCGGGGGTACCCGTCGGTCTGCTTCAGCAGCTGCTTGTCCTCGTCGTGCGGCGGCTTGGAGCCGTCGATCACCAGCAGCACCAGGTCGGCCTGCGACAGCTTGCCGCGCGCCCGGCCCACGCCCTCGACCTCGATGCTGTCCTTGGTCTGGCGCAGGCCCGCGGTGTCGAACAGCCGCACCGGGATGCCGCGCACGTCGACGCAGCCCTCCAGCACGTCGCGGGTGGTGCCGGGCCGCTCGGTGACGATGGCCCGCTCCTCCCGCAGCAGCAGGTTGAACAGGCTGGATTTGCCGACGTTGGGCCGCCCGGCGATCACGGCCTTGGCGCCGTCGTGCAGGATCAGCGCGGTTTTGCTGCGGTCGAGCAATGCCGCGATCCGCTGCCGCGCCTGCTCGACCGTGCCGGTCATCTCCTTGAACACCGGCTGCGGCAGGTCGTCCTCGGGGAAGTCGATCATCGCCTCCAGCTGGGCCAGCACATCCAGCAGCCCGGTGCGCGCCCCGCGCACCTGCTGCGACAGGCCGCCGGCCAGCCGCTCCAGCGCCGCGCGCGACGCCGCCTGCGTGCCGGCCGCGATCACGTCGGCCACGGCCTCGGCCTGGGCCAGGTCCATCCTGCCGTTGAGATAGGCGCGCAGCGAGAACTCGCCGGGTTTTGCCTGGCGGGCGCCCGCCAGCATCGCGATCTCCACGATGGCCGGCGCCGCCACGCTGCCGCCGTGGCAGGTGATCTCGACCGTATCCTCGCCGGTGAAGCTGTGCGGCCCCTTGAGCACGGCCAGCACCACCTCGTCGATGCCCTGCCCGCGCTGGCTGACGATGCGGCCGTGCTGCAGGGTATGGTCGGCCATGGCCGAGGGCTTTACTTTTCCCTCGAAGATCTTGTCGGCCACGGCCAGGGCCTTCGGCCCGGAGAGCCGCACCACGGCCAGCGCGGCCGGCCCGGCTGCGGTGGAGATGGCGACGATGGTGTCTTTAAGATCAAGCATGAATTCT
>DATJQG010000076.1:0-2530 GCA_035506015.1 Candidatus Edwardsiibacteriota bacterium | reverse complement strand
ACGGCACCTACCAGGTGGTGCTGACCGGCAAGGTCCAGGTGCAGCCCGCGCCGCAGCCGGCGGCGGCCGACAGCGGGGCGCTGGTCCTGCTGATGGACATCTACAGCGTGCCCATCACCTTCAAGCTGGACGGCAAGCCGCTGGACGCCGCCGGGCGTTTCACCGCCCTGGTCCCGGCGGGCGACGGCCAGTCCCTGACCGCCCTGCCCACGATCCGGGAGGTCAAGAAGCGCTACGACGAGCTGCCGCATTGCTTCCTGTACCTGCTGAAACTGGCCCCCGGCAAGCACACCCTGAACATCACCGCCAACATCGTCGGCGGCAGCGGCCCGGACAAGAACGGCAACGTGGTCGAGGCCGAGGTCCAGCCCGGCCGGCCGTTGATCTACGAGTACCAGGCCGACCCGGCGTACAGCTTCGCCCTGGCCGACAGCGGGTACCTGTTCGAAAAGCTGGGGCCCGACACCGCCGCGGCCTCGCGGGCAACACTGCGGAAGGCCTTCGCCGAGCGTTACCGGTCGTTCACCGGATTCACATTCTAACCACGCTGCGCTGTTGCCGATGGAGAACGTATCACCCACCCGGATGAACCTGCTGGGCCGCAAGGCCCAGGTCAGCCTGGCCGTGCAGGGCGTCGATCTGCTGAAGAAGAAGCGCGACGCGCTGGTGGCCGAGTTCTTCAGCGTGGTCAAGAACACCCTGGCGTCGCGCAACAAGCTGAACGCCACCTCGGAGCAGGCCATCAACGACCTCAACCTGGCGGTGGCGATCGAGGGCCGTCCGCCGATGGAATCGGCGGCGCTGGCCGGCCGGCGCCAGGTGGCGCTGGCGGTGGCCGAGAAGAACGTCTGGGGCATCAAGATCCCGGAGATCTCGGCGCCCAGCGTCAAGCGCGACGCCTTCGGCCGCGGCTACAACGCCGCCGCGGCCAGCGCCCGCACGCTGCAGGCGTCCGACGGCTTCGAGCAGATCATCGACCTGCTGGTGGAGGTGGCGGGCCGGGAGGTGCGGCTCAAGAAGCTGGGCGGCGAGATCAAGAAGACCACCCGCCGCGTCAACGCGCTGGAGCAGATCGTGATCCCCCGCATCTACCGCGAGATCGCCTACATCAAGGCGGTGCTGGAGCAGCGCGAGCGCGAGGACATCTTCCGGCTGAAGATGATCAAGCGGAGCTCGACCGCCGAGGCCGAGGCGCTGGAGTCGTCCGGCGCGGCGGCCGGCGGGCGGGAGGGCGAAGAGTGAGGCTTCGCCTCTTTTCATATGCGGCGCTGTGCCTGGCCGCGCTGCCGGGCTGCCTGTCGGTCGAGATCAGCACCACGGCCGACCGCCGGGGCGGCGGGGAGCGGGCCTACCACATCACCGTCGACCAGGCCGTGGCCTCGATGTACGATTCCACCGCGGGAACGGCCAAGGTGCTGCCGCTGCCGGGCGACGGCCTGGAACAGCAGCCCGGGGTGGCGCTGGTCTCGCGCACCCAGACCAAGGACAGCAGCGGCGGCCTGCTGGTCGACAAGCGCTACCGCGCCGTGCGGCTGGACGACGCCGCCAATGCCGGCGACAGCATCAGCTACCGCATCGAACGCGGCGGCGTCTGGGTGTACTACCGCTACCGCGAGCATTACTTGGCGGCGGCATCGGACAGCGGCCAGACCGCGGCGGCCAGCGACGAGCGCTACCGGTTCCGCCACCGGTTGCGATTGCCGGGCCGGATCTTCTCCCATAACGCCGATTCCATCGTCGGGGGTGTGGCCCTGTGGTCGCGGCCGATGGCGCAGGTCAAGGCCCACGGACTGGTGATGGCCGCCGCCAGCCGCGAGATCGACCCGCTGCTGTGGGTCGCCCTGGCCGCCGTGCTCGCGGCGGCGGGCATCGCCGTGCTGCTGATCAATGCCGGGCCGCGCGATGAAGCCGTTTGACGGCCGCGTCGGGACCGCAGTGGTCCTGCTGGCCTGCGCCGCTGGGACCTTGGCGGGACGCGCGGGGGCCATGTCCTATCGCCCGCCGGTGGTCCCCGAGCTGGGCAATGCCAGCCAGGGCCAGCTGCGGTTCTATGCGCAGCCCTGCTGTTACCGCGGGCCGGCCGGCAAGCAGCGGGTGGAGCTGTCGTACACCGTGGGCTATGACCAGCTCCAGCTGCTGGGCGACAGCACAGGTTACCGCGGCGGTTTCACGTTCGCGGTGATCGTCTACGACCGCCATGGCGAACAGGTCGCGGGCGACAGCTGGGAACGGACGATCGCCGGCCGCGACCTGCCAGCGGTCCAGCGCCGCGACAGCAGCGTCTGGGGCACGGTGCAACTGGCCCTGGCGCCCGGCAGCTACCGGCTGGCGGTGAATTGCAGCGACGCCAATTCGCAGCGGTCCGGCGAGCTGGCGGCCGAGCTGGCCGTGCCGCCGTTCGACGGCGCCTGCGCCCTCAGCGGCATCGCGCTGCGGCGGTCGTCGGGCCATGACACGCTGCCCTGGCCCGCCGCCCGCTACGGCGACATCGCCGCGCCGCTGCTGGCGTCCTGCGAGGCCTATTGCCGGC
>DATJQG010000075.1:0-9744 GCA_035506015.1 Candidatus Edwardsiibacteriota bacterium | reverse complement strand
ACCATCGAATTGATGCCGAAGATCACAAGGCCGAAACGGTCGCCCGGACGATGTTCGATGAATTCCTTGGCCCGCTGCTTGGCTACGGTGATGCGGTCTGGGCTGAAATCCGGTGACAACATCGTTTCCGAAACGTCCAGGCACAGCATGATGTCCACGCCCTTGGCTTCGGTCTCCTCGTAGACCCGCCCGCGCTGGGGGCGGGCCAGCGCCAGCACCATCAGCAGCAGCGCGGCCAGGTTCAGGCCCAGCAACACCGGCCGGTAGTAGGCGCCGCGGCCGGGGTGCGCCTTGAAGTACGAGACGTCGGGCCAGCGGATGGCGCCGGTCTTCTTGCGGAACTCCAGCCAGGCCAGGGCGGCCAGCGGCAAGAGCAAGAAAAGATAGAGCGGCGAGGCGAATCGCATGTTACCTGGCCTCCGCCGGAATATCGGTTGCCGGTTGCGGTTCGATCGCGGGGATCGTTCGCTGCACCAGCTCGCGCACCTGCTCGATGGCCAGCGGCGCCTCGGCCGCGGGCGGGACGAACTTGGCGTACTTGACCATGTCGGCCCGGGTCAGGAACCCGCCGAATTCCTCGCGCAGCGGTGTCTTTTCCCGCTTCATGGCCGACACGATCTCGGTGGTGGTCTGCTCGACGGCGTTGAACGCGAAGCGCCGCTCAAGGTAGCGTTTGGTGATCTCGGAGAGCGAGTAATAATACCGCTGGAACTGGCCCTGCGCCAGCCATTCCTTCACCGGCAGCTCGTCCAGCGCCGCCAGCGCCTCGTCCCAGGGCGGGGGAGGGGCGGCCGCCAGCTCGCGGATCCGCCGCAGTTTCCGGGCCAGCACGTACCCTAGGTAGGCGGCCATCGCCAGCAGCGCCAGCGCCGCGGGCACCAGCAGCAGCCAGTAGTTGGGGAACGCGATCGCGGGCTTGATGTCGTTGATCTCCTGGATCGCCAGCTTCTTGGTCTTGACCTTGTTGACGACCTGCTCCACGGTCAGCACGCTGGCGATGGCGATCCTGAGGGAGTCGGCGGCGAGCGTATCGGTGCGCGCGCCCGATTGCACCAGGAACCGCAGCGGCGGCAGGACCAGGTCGCCCGTGCGGAACCCCGCGAACGTCACCCGGTAGCTGTGATCATTGTAGCCCTGGTGGGCCGTGGTCTTGATTTTCTGGTCGACGACCAGGAACGGTCCCAGCGAGTCGGCCAGCGGGCCGGCCACCTTGGCGCTGTTGGGGCAGCTTACGGTGTAGAGCACCGTGAAGCGGTCGCCCACGGTCAGCGGCCGCGCCGAGTACGCCGTCTTGATGGACGGCGGCCCCGCCACCTGGGATATCATCAGCAATGTCAGGACGGTCTGCTGGATCATGGGCGGTCAATGGAAGCGGTGGGCCCGCATCCGGAAAAAGGTGTGCAGCTTGGGCGTGAAATCGTCCGGCGTGCTCAGGCCGATGGCGTCGACGCGCAGCGATTTGAACAACCGGTCGCGCTGCGCGGCCAGCTCGCGGGCGCGGGCGCGGAAGCCCCGGCGCAGCCCGGGGTCCGAGCAGTCGACCGTCACGATCTCACCGCTCTCGGCGTCCTCGAGGTCGGCCAGGCCGGCCGGCGGCAGCTCGGATTCGGCCGGGTCGCTGATGCCGACGGCCACCACGTCGTGGCGCCGCGCCGCGATGCCCAGCGGCGTGCGCAGCACGGCGGGGTCGAAGGCCTCCCCGGTGAAATCGCTGATCAGGAAGACGATGGCCCGGTGCTTGAGCACGTGCATCAGGAACTCCAGCGCCGTTCCCGGGGCGGTGCCCTTGTGCGCCGGCTGGAACCGCAGGATGTCGCGGATCAGGCGCATCACGTGGCGACGGCCCTTGCGCGGCGGGACGTACTTCTCCACCCGGTCGCTGAAGAACAGCAGGCCGACCTTGTCGTTGTTCTTGACCGCGGAGAACGCCAGGGTGGCCGCCACCTGCGCGGCCTGCTCCAGCTTGAACTGGGACTTCGTCCCGAAATAGCCCGAGCCCGAGGCGTCCACGCACAGGATCACCGTCAGCTCGCGCTCCTCCACGAACTTCTTGACGAAGGGCCGGCCCATCCGCGCGGTCACCTTCCAGTCGATGGAGCGGATGTCGTCGCCGGGCAGGTACTCGCGCACGTCGACGAACTCCATGCCGGTGCCCTTGAAGGTCGACTTGTACTCGCCGGCGAAGGTGGTGTTGACGATCTTGCTGGTGCGGATCTCGATCTGCCGCAGCTTTTTCAGAATATCTTGCGAGAGCATAGCGGTTATATTGTCACCCTGAGACAGGCATCGTGCTTGGCTGGTTGAAGGGTGTCACAATTCGGTTGAAAGGTCGCGCCATTCGGGATTGTTGATTTCGACAAGCCGATCTTTTTCGCTCGGCGCCAGCCCTTCAATTGCTTTTCTCGGGCAATGGCGCATCGGATATCTCCGAAGTGTTGATAATAAACCAGCCGATCGCAGCCATTCGTTCTGCTGAATCCAGGCACGATATTCTGCTGGTGCTCGTTTGTTCTGCGTCGGAGATCGTTCGTTACCCCGATGGAGAGCACCTTGTCAGGGCTGGAGAGAATGTGAACGTAGTAATCATACATGCTATGGTCCGTCATCCCTCATCCTGTCAGGCATGATGTGATCTCGGGATGACAGTCCATCAGGGATCACGGCACCTCGACGCCGGCCAGGATCTTCTGGATGATGTCGTCGGCGATGACCTCCTCGGCCTCGGCCTCGTACGACAGGATGATGCGGTGGCGCAGGATGTCGGGGGCCAGCTCCTTGACGTCCTCGGGGATGACGAAGCCGCGGCGCTTGAGGAAGGCCAGGGCCCGGGCGGTGGTGGTCAAATTGATCGAGGCGCGGGGCGAGGCGCCGAACCGGACCATGCCCTTGAGGTCGGCCAGGCCGTACTTCTCGGGCTGGCGGGTGGCGGCCACCAGGTCGACGATGTAGTCCTTGATCTTGGCGTCGATGTAGATCGACTTGCACAGCTCGCGGGCGGCGATGATGTCCCGGGGCTCGATCACGGCCTTGATCTGCGGCTCGCCCTTGACCGCGATCCGCTCGACGATCTCCTTCTCCTCGTCGCGGCTGGGGTAGCCGATCCTGACCTTCAGCAGGAAGCGGTCCAGCTGCGCCTCGGGCAGGGGATAGGTGCCTTCCTGCTCGATCGGGTTCTGGGTGGCCAGCACCAGGAACGGGTCGTCCAGCTTGTAGCTCTGCTCGCCGATGGTCACCTGGCGCTCCTGCATGGCCTCCAGCAGCGCGCTCTGCACCTTGGGCGGCGTGCGGTTGATCTCGTCGGCCAGGATCAGGTTGGCGAACACCGGGCCCTTGCTGGTGGTGAACTCGCCGGTCTTCTGGTTGTAGATCTGCGTGCCGATGATGTCGGCCGGCAGCAGGTCGGGCGTGAACTGGATGCGCGAGTACTTGGCCTTGATGGCCGCGGCCACGGTCCGCACCGCGTAGGTCTTGGCCAGGCCGGGGACGCCCTCGATCAGGATGTGGCCGTTGGCCAGCAGCCCCGCCAGCAGCCGGTTGACCACGTAGTGCTGCCCCACGATGGCTTTGCCGATCTCGGCCGTGATGGTCTGGACGATGATGCTTTTCTTCTCGATCTCATCGTTGATGCGTTTGATCTCGTCGGTCATGCCTTCCATGATCGCTCTCCCATATCTCTATTCTATAGTATTACGGAGCAAGGGGTTGAAAGGTAACAGTATATTATAATAAAATCCGCCATAATTTTCAAGGGTCGGGCGGGCCGGGATCGTACTGCCCTGAAAAAGGGCAAGAGAAATCTCTTGCCCTTTTCAGGTTCCAGCGGGAAGTCCTACTTGGCCGGCTTGGCCGGCTTGCCCAGCTTCTGGATCAGGATGGACACGGCGACCTTGCTGCCCGCGTCTTCCTTGTACTTGATGAACACCTTGCTGTCCTTGGGGACCTCGGCCAGCTTGTATTCCTTGCGCAGTTTGATCTTGGTGTCGGGGGTGACGCTGAACGTCTCCTCGGCCTTGGGCTTCTTGACCGTGATGGTGTTGCCCACCACGTCGACCGCGGTGACGATGCCGGTGAACTCGTGCAGCTTGACCGGGGCCGCCTTGACGGGCTTGGCGGCCGGCGCGGCCGTCGCCGCAGGCGCGGCCTGCGCCAACGCCAGGCCGGAGACCGCCAGCAGCACGAGGCCGAGGGTAAGAAGCTTCTTCATGACGAACGCTCCGTTAATGGTGTCGGGTCGATGTTACTTGGTCGCCGGAGCCGGTGCGGCCTTGGTCTCGTCCTTCTTCTCTTCCTTGACGACCTTCTTGGTCTTCTTGGTTTTCTTGGCCTTCTTGACGTCCTTCTTCGCCGTCTTCGGGGCCTCGGTCTTGGTCGGCTCGGCCGGCTTGGTCTCGGTCTTGGCCGGGGCTTGCGCGAACGCCACGCCGGCGAACGCCAGGGCGATGATCAGGGTCAGGAACTTCTTCATGGTGGGGTCCTTCTCTTTGTGGTTGCGTGGATTACGGGCGATGTGCCTGTAAGAGTGGTCGATCGGTGATGACGCGGCCTACTTGTTGGCGTTGGCGGTCTCGGCGGCCAGCTTCAGCTCGGCGTTGGCCTGCTCCAGCAGGTCCTTGGCTTTCTGGGCGTGGCCGCCCAGGTCGAACTCGTTGGCCTTCTGGGCCGCTGTGATCTTGTCGAACGCCTTGGCAACCAGCGCCTGGGCCGCGGCGATGTTCGGGTGCTTCTTGGCGCTGACGTTCCGCGCCGGCTTGGCGAACACGGTGGCCCCGCCCAGCAGGACCAGGCCCACGATCGCGGTCAGGATGATCCGTTTCATCGTACACTCCTTTGGTCGTGATGTTGTTGGTTGTTGTGTGGTATCGTAGTTGGTCCCATGATGCCCAGGGGAAAGGGGAATGCGGCGCTATCTGCCGGAATTCTCGTTGGCGGCCTCGGCGGCCTGCTTCAGTTCGTCGTTGGCCTGCACCAGCAGGTCCCTGGCCTTCTGGGCGTGACCTGCCAGATCGAATCCGTTCGCTTCCTGGGCCTGGAGGATCTTCTGGTAGGCCTCCCAGGAATACTTCTGCGCCGCGGCCAGGTTGGGATGGCGTTTCGCGCTGATGTTTCTCGCCGGCCCGTTGTTGTACTCCGAGCAGCCGGCCAGCAGCAGCAGACCGAGGATGGCGGCCGGGATCATTTTCCTCATCGAACGCCCTTTGCTTGAGTTGGTTGGGATCGCTCTACGGAATTCATGAAATTATCATAATATGCCGATGCCAAGGAACGAAGCGGGGATCAATGCAACCGTTCTATACGTTATTGCAATAATGATGCCATAATATCGGCCAATTTATATTATGCAATCGATTGTGATGCAGGCGATTACAAATGAATAAAAGCGGCCGATGTCGCCACTGGCCGCTTTTTAACCCATTTAGTGCAGATGGATGCACCAAAACGTCTATCCCTTGATCCCGAATTTGTTGGCCCGGTATTGGAATGTCCGGTAGGTCATGCCCAAGAGTTTCGCTGCATCGGCCATCACCCCGCCGGATTTCTTCAGCGCCGCGACCAGCAGCTCCTTTTCCCATTGCTCGAAATCGATCCCCTGGTCGGGGATCACGAACTGGCTGGCGGCGCCGCCGCGGGGCAGGGTCAATTCCACGGGCAGGTCGGCGGCGCGGATCGGGTCGTTCTCGGTCAGCACGGTGACGCGCTCGATCACGGCCTCCAGTTCGCGGACGTTGCCGGGCCAGGCGTACTTGACCAGCAGCTCCAGCGCCGCGGGCTCGATGCGGCGCGGCCGGACCCGCGATGACAGCAGGTTGCCGACCAGCGCCGGGATGTCCTGGGGCCGCTGGCGCAGCGGCGGGATCTCGATGGGGATGACGTTGAGCCGGTAGTAGAGGTCCTCGCGGAACAGGCTTCGCCCGATCAAGTCCTCGAGCTGCCGGTTGGTCGCCGCGATCAGCCGGAAGTCGACCGGGACGGTCCGGACGCTGCCCACCGGCCGGATCTCCTTCTCCTGCAGCACGCGCAGCAGCTTGACCTGCGTCCCCAGCGGCATGTCCGCCACCTCGTCCAGGAACAGCGTGCTGCCGGCCGCGGTCTCGATGATGCCGGGCTTGCGGGCGGCGGCGCCGGTGAAGGCGCCCTTCTCGTGGCCGAACAGCTCGCTCTCCAGCAGGGTCTCGGGGAAGGCCGCGCAGTTGATGGCCTGGAGCGGCCGGGCGCCGCGGGAGCTGTAATGGTGGATCAGCCGGGCGATGCGCTCCTTGCCGGTGCCGCTCTCGCCGCGGATCAGCACGGTGGAGTCGCTGCGGGCGACCTGGGGCAGCAGCGCCATGATCTTCTTCATCGGCTCGGACTCGGCCACCAGCCCCAGCAGCAGCCGCTGCCCGGCCTCGCTGCGCAGGGCGCGCCGTTCGGCCCGCAGCGCCTGCTTCTCCGCGGCGCGCTCGACCACCAGCAGCAGCTCGTCGCGCTCCAGCGGCTTGGTCAGGTAGTCGTAGGCGCCCAGCTTCATGGCCTTGACCGCGGTCTCGATCGAGCCATAGGCCGTCACCAGCACCGCCTCGGGCGGGTCGTCCAGCTTGCGGATCTCCTCGATCAGGGTCAGGCCGCTCTTGCCCGGCATCTTGAGGTCGGTCAGCGCCACCTGCACCGGCCGCTGCCGCAGCAGCTGCAGCGCCTCGGCCGCGGACGCCGCGGCCAGCACCTCGTAGCCGGCGCTTTTCAGGATGTCGGACACGATCGAGCGCTGCGGCGCCTCGTCGTCAACGATCAGGACCGTGGTCATGATGCTCCGTCTGCGATGGAAGGTTGACCTTGAACCGCGCGCCGCCGCCCGGCCGGTCGCCGGCGCTGATGGTACCGCCGTGTTGCTCGACGATGCGGCGCGCCAGGGCCAGGCCCAGACCGGTGCCCCCGGGGCGCCCGGTGACGTAGGGCTCGAACACCCGCTCGGCGCTGCCCGGCGGCAGGCCGGGGCCGTCGTCGCTGACGCTGAAAGCGAAGGCGCCGCCGTCCTGCCGCGCCGCGATGCTGATGGCGCCCCCCTCGGGCACCGCCTGGCTGGCGTTGAGCACCAGGTTGAGCAGCACCAGCCGCAGCTGTTCCTTGTCGGCCAGCAGCTCGGCCCGCGGATCGATGTCGGTGGCGACCCGCACCCGCTTCTGGGCCAGCGGGACCTTCAGCAGGGTGATCACCTGGGCGGCGATCTCCGCGAACGGGAACCGCTGCTTGGAGATCTTGGCCGGCCGGCCGGACTGCAGGAAGGCCCCGACCATCTGGTTGAGGTGCTTGACCTCGTCCTTGAGCGAGGCGATCAGGTCGTCGAAGCTCTTGGCCTGGTCGTTGCGCTGGGGCTTGAACTGCGCGGAGAGGTGGTCGGCGGTGAGATTGATCAGGTTGAGGGGGTTGCGGATCTCGTGGGCCAGGCTGGCGGCCATCTCGGTCAGCAGGGCGTGGCGCTCCAGCTCGCGCACCCGGTCCTCCAGCAGCCGCTGCTCGGCCAGCTTGGCGGTCATGGCGTTGAACGAGTCGGCCAGCCGGCCGACCTCGTCCGCGCCCGAGGGGACCAGCGCCGCGCTGAGGTCGCCCTCGGCCACGCGGGCCGCGGCCGCCGTCAGGTCGCGCAGCGGCCGGCCCAGCATCCGCAGCGCCACGTAGGCCACGGCCACGATCACCAGCAGCACCAGCGCCGACAGCGCCAGGGTCCGCAGGTAGAACTGGCGCAGCAGGTAGCGGATGTCGTCGACGAAGATCGATGTCTCCACCAGGCCGATCACCCGGTTGTCGCGCAGCAGCGGCACCCGCACGATGTAATGCAGGTGGTGCCCCGAGGAGTCGCGCACGCCGAACTGCTCGCGCACCACGATCTCCGAGCGCGAGAGGTTGCGGCGCTGGCCGACCTTGCTGGGGTTGCTGCTGGCCACCACCTCCTCGTTGCTGCCGATCACGGACACTTCCTTGACCGCGCGGTTGGCCTTGGCCTCCTGGATGAACCGCATCAGCTCGTCCAGGTCGGCCCCGCGCTCGGCGGAGAGCTTCTGGGCGGAGAAGTGCACGGTCTGCACCACCTGATCGATGTCCTTCTCGGTCTCGGCGATCAGCCGGGCCTCGAACTGCAGCGCGATCGTCACCACCGCGGCCAGCAGCAGCTTATGTTCGAAGCGCAGTCGTTTCAGACCGGGGACCTTCATTGATCGTTGTGCACCGGCAATGAGGCGGCGAATTCCGCGAGGGCGGTTTTCACCCGCTGAAATGCTGCGGCAGACGACAGCATGTCGTTATGGCCTGTACCCGGGACGGGCACCAGCCGCTTGGGCTGGTTGGCAGCAGCGAGCAACGCCTGGCTGTGCCAGAAGGCAATGGTCCTGTCTTCGCCGCCGTGGATCAACAGCACCGGGCAGGTGACCCGTTCGATCTTGCGGATGTTGTTGAATTTATCAAAGGGCAATAACGGTATCCGCGTCAACACGCGGAACGCGGAAACGAACGGGCTGATCATGATCAGCCCGGCCACGGGGCGGTGCGCTGCCAGGTCGCAGGCGGCGCCGCCGCCCAGCGAGCGGCCGCAGACGATGATCCGGCCAGGCGGGACCTTCGCGGTGGTCGTCAGATAATCGTACGCGGCATCGATGGCGCGGCAGATCCCTTGCTCCGAAGGCCGGCCGGCGCTCATGCCATAGCCCGGGTAATCATAGGCAAAGACGGCAAAACCGGCTTTCTGAAGATCACGAAAGAAAGGAATATTGACGGCAACATCCTCGCCGTTGCCATAGCTGTACAGCAACGTGAAGCGGGCCGCGTCGTTCCGCAGATGCACCGCCGAGATCAACGTGCCATCGGCGCTCTTCAATTGGATGGCGTTCACGCCCGCCGGGAGGTCTGCCCGGTGCGGATAAAAGAGCATTGAATCCGCACAGGTCAGCGCATAGATCAGCAACCCGGCATACAGAATGACTGGGATTGCGAGCAGCCACCACATGGAGATTTTGCGATGCAATACGCTCATGGGTTATGGTGCGAGGTCGGTTCAGAACCTGCCGCCTAGCGCAGCAGCCGCACGATGAACATCACCACGATCACCAGCAGCACCAGGCAGGTCGACTGGATGCTGCGGCGGTCGGCCCGGAACGCAGCCTTAAAATCGCCCCGGTCCGGGAAAGGCTCCGGATAAGCGCCCCAACGAGGCAGCCAGCGATGGACGGTCCGGCAGTAGTCGTCGAACACGGTCCCCAGCGACTGCCGCAGCGTCCGCTCCTCGACCGCCACGATGAAGCCGTACTGCAGGGCGAACGCCAGCAGGAAGACGACAAATAGCCATGGCAGCTCGAAGCCCGCGACCGCGAACGCCCACCGGGCGGGCCAGGCCGCGACCAGCAGGCCCAGGCTGAGCGTGAAATTGCCCACGTACAGGGGATTGCGGACGTGGCCGAACGGCCCGCCGGTGATCAGCCGGCCCACGCCCGGCGACAGCGTGCGGGTGGCGCCGCCGGCGTAGGCCACGGCCCAGATCCGCGTCAGCTCGCCGAGGACAGCGATCACCAGGCCAATGACGATGCTGGCCATGGTCGGCTGGGCCAGGAACAGCATGGCCAGCAGCAGGGGGATGGGCGTGTAGCTGCGCCACTTGAAGAACAGGTTGCCGAGGGTGGTCGTTGCCGACATGCGGATCTCCTGTTATGTGCGGGTTCGTTTCGCTGAATAGACCTGCTGCAGGGGCCGGGTATTGAGCACGTCCTTTTTCGTGGCCCAGCC
>DATJQG010000074.1:0-6087 GCA_035506015.1 Candidatus Edwardsiibacteriota bacterium | reverse complement strand
ACCGGGAGTCTACAGGATGAATCGCGGACCGGTTGATGCGATCATTGTTGAACCAGCCGTTAATCGGTTGCTGAAGATATCTGTCATTTTGTCGTGCAGACCAAGTTATGTGATGATAAACACTGATAATTACGTGAACATTAATCTAACAATTGACGCAACGCAACGATTCCAGGATTGGACGTCTGCGGAAGCGGGCTATATAGCCAGTGCACAAGGCAAATATCACTTCAACGATACGCTGTGCATTTCTTGGGAATATACCTATCCAGCGGATTCGATCATGTGCCGCTTCAAACTCGATGGCCCGACGGAACTAGCATCCGACAGCTTGGCGCATTTGGGTGAATGGAGCGAATGGAAAGCGGTCGCCGCCGATTCGTTCAAGCATGCCGCGTACCCGGTCGAGGGGAAATATGAGATGACCGTGCAGTTCGGCAACAACGTGGACATCCTGGAAGAGAAAAAGGTAAAATTTACGATCCAACCATAATCCGGATCAATCGTATACATGGCCCGTATCATCGCATCGATCCAACGGCGCTGGGGCGCGGACGGCGGCTACCGGCAGGTGCTGGCGCTGGCCGTGCCCCTGATCCTGTCCACCGGCTCGTGGTCGCTGCAGAGCTTCATCAACCGGATGTTCCTGGCCTGGCACTCGCCCGACTCGCTGGCCGCGGCCATGCCCGCCGGGATGCTGAACTTCGCGATCATGAGCGTCTTCCTCAACACGGCCGGCTACGTCAGCGTGTTCGCGGCCCAGCACCACGGCGCCGGACAGGACGGGCGGGTCGGCCGGACGATGTGGCAGGCGGCGGGCGTGGCGGTGATCGCCGGCGCCCTCAACCTGGCGCTGATCCCGCTGACGCCGGCCTTTTTCCGCTGGGTGGGGCACGACGCTGGGGTGCAGGCCAACGAGGTGATGTTGTTCCGGATCCTCTGCCTGGGCGCGTTCCCGGCCGTGATGGGGTCGGCGCTGTCCGGCATGCTGTCGGGCCTGGGCCGCACCCGCGCCGTGATGTGGGTGACCCTGGCCGGCACCGGGGTCAACATCCTGTGCGACTACCTGCTGATCTTCGGCCACTGGGGCTGCCCGGCGCTGGGCATCGCCGGCGCCGGCTGGTCCAGCGTGATCGCCGCCGCGGTGCAGCTGGCGGTGTTCGCCGCCATCGCCGCGCGACCGGCCTTCCGGGCCCGGTTCCGCACCGCCGATTGGCGCCCCGATGGCAAAATATTCTGGAGCCTGATCAAGTACGGCCTGCCCAACGGCGTCCAGAACTTCATCGACATGGCGGGCTTCGCCGTGTTCGTCCTGCTGGTGGGGCGGATCGGCCGCAACGAGCTGGCTGCCACCAACCTGGCGTTCAACATCAACACGCTGGCGTTCATGCCGATGATCGGGATCGGCATCGCGGTCGCGGTGATGGTGGGACAGGCGCTGGGCCGCAACGACCCGGCCCGGGCCCGCTACAGCGTGCGCTCGGCCTTCGACCTGACCTTCGCCTACATGGCCGCGGTGGCGGCGCTGTTCTTCGCCCTGCCCCAGCTGTTCCTGGCGCCGTTCCGCGCCCAGTCCGACCCGGCGTCGTTCGCCGCCATCGGCGCCATCACCGCGGTGCTGCTGCGGTTCGTGGCGATCTACACGCTGTTCGACGCGTTCAACATCATCTTCTCGTCGGCCATCAAGGGCGCGGGCGACACCAAGTTCGTGATGTACATGATCATCGCCCTGTCGCTGGGGGTGCTGATCGGGCCCAGCTTCGTCGCCATCACCCGGCTGCACGCCTCGATCTACGCCTGCTGGGCCATCGCCTCGGCCTACGTGGCCGCCCTGGGCGTGGCGTTCTACCTGCGCTACCGCGGCGGCCAGTGGCAGGCGATGCGGGTGATCGAGTGCCCGGCGCCGGCGCTGGTGCACCGCCCCGAGAGCCCGCCGGTGGAGTGCTGAGCGCTGCGCGCTGAAAAAGCCCAGGCCGAAAGGCCTGGGCTTTTGTATTGCGAATCGCGGGTCACCGTTCGACCGGCTCGGGGTGACGGGGTCAGCTGAGATCCTTCGAATCGTGAGGCAGGGGGCCGTACTCAGGATGACGTGAGCCGAGAACCGGCAAACCCGGTCACTCGTTGCTTTCCAGCGTGAACTCCTGGATGCCGAACCAGAACCCCATGTCCTTGATGTTGTCGATCTCGGCCTGGATCAGGTTGTAGTGCGCCTCCTCCATCTCGGCCAGCCGGGCGTACATCTTGCGGGCGGTGGCGTCGGCGCTCTTGTCGGCCTCGCGGCGGTAGAAGGCCATGGCCTTCTTCTCCATGTCCAGCGCGATGTTCAGCGCCGACAGGTCGTCCGACGAGCCGTGCTCGGCCTGGGCCTTGGCCTGGGCATCGGTGAGCTTGGGCAGCAGCTCCTCGATGTCCGACGGCTTGAAGGTGGGCTTGCACCACGGCTTGCCGGCCTGGAGGTTGCCCAGCTCCTTCTCCAGGATCTCGCGGTGGCCCAGCTCGTCCTCGGACAGCCGGATGAACATGTCCTTGCCCGAGACCACCTTGGTCTGGCGCGCGAACTTGAGGTAGGTCGCCAGCGCCATCTGCTCGGAATGGATGGCCTTGTTGAGGGCGTCGATGGCCGCGGCGGCGGCCTGGGGCTTCTTCACGGTCGTGGGCATGGGCGTCCTTTCGATAATGACGATCTGGCCGGTGAAAGACTCACGATTGTAACGCATCCTATCACGAATATCAAGGCCCGGGTGTCCTGAGTTTCTGGTCCGCGCGCCGGGGCGCGCCGTAGAGCTCGTCCCGCCACATGGCGAGATGCATCGCGTCCAGCCACCACCGGAACGATCGGTCGTTCCGCCGCCACAGCGGGAATTCCGTGTAGGGGCGGTCGTCGGTGATCTCCCGCGCCTTGCCGACGAACGCCGCCAGCTGCCGCGGGTCCAGCACCAGCTGCCCGGGGATCCGCTCCGGGCTGGGCAGGTCGTCATCGAACTCGCGCAGGTCGGCCATGATGGCGGGATCACTGGCCGCGGCCTTGAACCGCGAATAGTCGGGGGTCTGGTCGCCGTTGTAGCCGATCAGGTACAGCCCAGTGGTCCCGTAGACCCAGCTGTTGGGGAACACGGCGGCGAAGGTCTTCATGATCATCCGGCATTCCGAGAACTCGCCGCCCGGTACCCAGGCCAGCATGATCCCGCCAGGATTCAGCCGGTCCCGGCACAGCTGGAAAAATTCCCTCGTGTAGAGGTTGACGGTGCCGGCGCTCCACAGCGGCGGGGCCGGGTCCATGGTGATGACGTCGTAGCGCTGGGGCCGCATCAGCAGGAAGTTACGCCCGTCGCCGGCGAAGTGCCTGACCCGGGGATCGGCCAGGATGGCCGGGCCGTCCGGGTGGAAGAAGCGGAAACAGTCGTAGACCTCCGGCACCAGCTCCACCGCGTCGCAGCGCAGGCCGCGGTGGGCCCAGGCCGAACGCAGGGTGGTGCCCATGCCGAAACAGATCACCAGGATGTTCCGGGGATCGGGATGCAGCAGCAGCGGCAGGTGGGCCATCACCTTGGTCTCGTCGCAGAGCACGGTCATGCCGATGCCGTTGACCCACAGTTTCTTCGCCGCGGGTATGCCCCGCAACCCCAGGGCCGTGGTGGTGGCCGCCACGCCCTCTTTGTGGTAATACAGCTCCACCCGCGGCAGCATCTCCGGGCTGTTGCCTTGGGCCATGCGCTTCTTGACCATGGCCATGAACGGGTCCGGAGCCGAGACGCCGAGGGCCAGCGCCGCCAGCAGCAATCCCCAGGCCGGCGCCCGAACGCGGTACCGTTTGCGGGCCGGGTCGATCAACAGCGCCGTCCATCCCAACGCCAGTTCCAGCCCGGCCAGGGTGATCGCCGTCCCCTTGGTCCCCAACAGCGAGATCAGCAGAAAACCGCAGACCAATGACCCCAGGATGCACCCGGCGGTGTTGAACGCGTAGAACCTTCCCACGTCCGGTCCCACCCGTTCGCGGTCGCGGCGGTAGCACCTGAAGGCCAGGGGAAAGATCGCGCCCAGCACCAGGGTCACCGGGAAGACGATCAGCAACGGCACCAGCACCATGGTGCCCATGTTGAGGGCTTCGACGACCGGCGTCGGCTTGAACGCGGAGAACAGATGGAGCCCCAGCACGCTGTAGCAGGCCACGAACAGCAGACCCAGGCCGAACAGCTGCAGCGGCGCGCCGGAGGACCGCGTCAGCCGCCCGCCGATCACGCTGCCGGCCGCTATCCCGGCCAGGTAGCAGGCCAGCATCAGACTGAAGGCGTAGATCGAGGTCCCCACCTGGATCTGGAACATCCGCGTCCAGACGATCTCGTAGGCGATGGCGGCGAACCCGCTCAGCCCGTAGGCCCACAGCACGAAGCGGCGCGTGCGAACGGGATATTCCGCGGCCGCGGCGGCCGGCGGCGGTGTCTTGGCCGGTGCCTGCGGACCGCGGTCGAGGGTCAGCAGCAGGAAGGCCGCCAGGGCCACGGCCAGGTTGGTCGCCGCGCCGGCGAACACGGTGGCCCGCTCGCCCAGCTGGCCGATGGCGAACAGGCCGCTGAACAGCACCCCGGCCACCGCGCCCAGCGTGTTCAGGCCGTAGAGCGCTCCCAGCCTTTCCGAGGGATCGGCGCCGGCGCGCTGGGTGTAGGCCGCCAGCACCGGCAGCGTGCCGCCCATCAGCGAGGTCGGCACCAGCAGCAGGGCGAACATCAGGCCCGACTGGCACAGGGTCAGCCAGAACCCGCCGCCGCCCGCCAGCCCGTAGCACAGCCGGTAGACCGGCAGCAGGGCGCCGAACGCCGCCAGCAGCGCCAGGGCCGAAAGCCCCACCCCCAGCTCCAGCAGGGCGTAGATCCTGAGCAGATCGGCGCGCCGCCCGGCCAGCCGGCCGAACAGGTAGCTGCCCAGGGCCAGACCCGCCATGAACGCGGCCAGCACCACCGAGGTGGCGTAGACCGTGCTGCCCATCACCCGGATCAGGACCCTCAGCCAGACGGTCTCATAGATCAGCCCGCTTATGCCCGAGAACAGGAACAGGAAGAGGATGATCCCGAACCGACGGGGCTGGGCGTCACTGCCCGTCGTTGCGCTATCGTTCCGGGTCATGCGAGCATACTGCGAGTCGCTTCGGGTCTGTTCACGGTTGTTGGCATGTCAGTCCTTTTTGCTTTAGAAGCGGCGATCCATGGGCGCTTGATGTGGAGTATTCTTTATAACGTCATTCTGAGAATGGCTTCATGCTTAGCCCGCGAAGAATCTAACTGATCCTTCACGGGTCAGGCAGGATGCCAGTTCAGGATGACGGGCGAGTATGGTTACTTCTTCTGCTCCTTGGCCCAGGAGTCGCGCAGGGTGACGGTGCGGTTGAACACCAGCCTGCCGTCCTTATGGTCTTTGCTGTCGGCGCAGAAGTAGGCGTGGCGCAGGAACTGGAATGTGTCGCCGGGCGTGGCGTCCCGCAATGACGGCTCCACCTTGCAGCCCTTCAGCACGGTCAGCGAATTGGGGTTGACCGGCGAGTCCGTGGTCGGTTTTGGCTCGGTGAACAGCTGTTCGTACAGCCGGACCTCGGCGTCGGCAGCATGTTTGGCCGAGACCCAGTGCAGCGTGCCCTTGACCTTGCGGCCGTCGGGGGCGTTGCCGCCGCGCGAGGCGGGGTCGTAGGTGCAGTGCAGCTCGACCACGTTGCCGTCCTTGTCCTTGATGGCCTCGCCGCATTTGATCAGATAGGCGTGCTTCAGACGGACTTCCGACCCCGGGAACAGCCGGAAATATCCCTTGGGCGGCTGCTCCATGTAATCGTCCCGCTCGATGTACAGCTCGCGCGAGAACTGCATTTTACGCGTTCCCGCGTTCGGGTCCTCCGGATTGTTCTCCGCCTCGAACTCTTCGAGTTTATTTTCAGGGTAGTTGTCAATGATCAGTTTGAGCGGCCGCAGCACGGCCATGGCGCGGCGGGCCGTCCTGTTGAGCTCCTCGCGGATGCAGAACTCCAGCAGGGCGTAGTCGATCACGCTGTCGGTCTTGTCGATGCCGATGCGCTGGCAGAACTCGCGGATGGCGCCCGGCGTG
>DATJQG010000073.1:0-3024 GCA_035506015.1 Candidatus Edwardsiibacteriota bacterium | reverse complement strand
CGGGCGCGGCATGGACGCGGTCTCGATCGTCCACCTGCTGCTGATGGCGTTCATCGTGATCGGCAACATCGGCTACCTGGCGGTCAAACAGCAGAAAGCCCGCGCGGCGGAAGGGAGCGCACAATGATCTTCTCGCACGATCCCTGGGTGTGGGTGGCCGCCATCCTGACGCTGGCCATCTTCTCCTTCCTCTACAAGGAGAACCCGTTCTACCGCTTCGCCGAGCACCTGTTCGTGGGCATCTCGGCGGGCTACGGGGTGGCCATCTACTGGAACAACGCCATCATGCCCAACCTGGTGCTGCCGGTGCTCCAGCAGCACCAGTACTGGTTCATCATCCCCGGCCTGCTGGGCGCGCTGTTCTTCATGCGGTTCTCGGCCAAGCTCAACTGGCTGATCCTGATCCCGATGGCCTTCCTGCTGGGCGTGGGCAACGGCATGGCGCTGGCGCCCACCATCCAGACCGAGATCATCAAGCAGATGCAAAGCGCGATCGGCGACGCCACCACCATGGCCGGCGGCCACTGGGGCCTGGTGTGGGGCGTGCTGTCGTTCCTCGGCGTGCTGGCGACGCTCAGCTTCTTCTTCTTCTCTCGCGAGCAGAAGGGGGCGCTGAAGGTCTCGGCCAACATCGGCATCTGGTTCATCATGATCGGGTTCGGCGCCAGCTTCGGCAACACGGTGATGGGCCGGATCAGCCTGCTGATCGGCCGGGTGCAGTTCCTGCTGACCGACTGGATCCACGTGATAAAATGAAAGGTAACCTCTATCCAGTAGTCACTATTCAGTATTCAGTTTAGCGGATACTGGCGAGGGGTTACTGGATAGCGGAACGTCGATACCTTCACGACTGTTCGTTGACGTATCACCGCAATGTCCAGCAAGAAACAACAGATCATCTGCCGCTGCGAGGACGTGACGGAGGACGAGGTGCTGGCCGCCATCGCCCAGGGCGCGGCCACGGCCGACGAGGTCAAGCGGCTGACCCGAGCCGGCATGGGGCACTGCCAGGGCCGCACCTGCCGCCGGCTGGTCAACGGCATGCTGGCGCGCCGGCTGGGGCAGATGCAGGCCGAGCAGCGGCCGGTCACCCAGCGCGCGCCGCTGCAGCCGCTCAGCCTCAAGGTCCTCGCGGAACCCAAGGACTGAACCGCACAGGCCCGACGACCGCAACGGGCGATACCATGGCGGATATTCTTCGCGTGCGTTGCGTCTTGGCGGTGAAAAAGATATGAGCAACTCGTCAGACATCATTATCATCGGCGGCGGCATCGCCGGCACCGCCACCGGCCACTACCTCGCACGGGCCGGTCTCACGGTCGCGCTGTTCGAGCGGGGCTATCTCTGCTCGGGCTCGACCGGCCGCTGCATCGGCGGGGTGCGCCAGCAGTTCACCTCGGCCAGCTCGATCAAGCTGATGATGCGCAGCGTCCAGCTGTTCGCGCAGATGGACCAGGAACTGGAGACCGAGGTGCACTGGCATCCCGGCGGCTACCTGTTCCTGGCGCACGACGAGCAGAAGAAACAGGCCTTCCTGGACAACATCGCGGTGCAGCGGGCGGCGGGCCTGCGGGACGTGCGCTGGGTCGACGCCGCCGAGGCCAAGGAGGTCGTGCCGCTGCTGGACACCGGCGGGCTGCTGGGCGGCTCGTACTGCCCCAGCGACGGGCAGGCCTATCCCTTCGCCGTGGTCAACGGCTACTCGCAGCAGATCAAGCAGAACGGTGGCCGGGTATCCACGTTCTGCGAAGTGACTGGCATCCTGCAACAGGGCGGGAAAGTCACGGGGGTCAAACTGGCCAACGGCGGCGAGCATTTCGCGGCCGCCGTGATCGACTGCGCCGGGCCGTTCGCCGGCGAGGTCGGCCGGCTGGCGGGCATCGAAGTCCCGGTGGCGCCCGAGCGCCACGAGGCGCTGATCACCGAGGGCGTGGAGTACATGAACATCCCGATGCTGGTGGATTACCGCGCCGACGGCGGCTATTTCCAGCAGTTCAAACACAACGGCCAGTTCATCGGCTGCTACTCGCCGGTGCCGCAGGTGCCGGGCCATTCGGCGGACTCCACGTACCAGTTCCTGCACGAGATGCCGCGGCGGATGCTGAAGCTGGTGCCGGCGCTGGCGCCCGTCAAGGTGATCCGGCAGTGGGCCGGCAGCTACGAGATGACGCCCGACGGCAACCCGCTGATGGACCAGACGCCGCTGGCCGGGTTCTACGTGCTGGGCGGGATGTGCGGCCACGGGTTCATGCTGGGGCCGGCGATGGGCGAGGCCATGGCGGCCTTCGTCCGCTCCGGCGCCAAGCGGACGCCGTACCCCGAGTTCGCGCTGCAGCGCCAATTCGCCCAGGCCGAGGCGATGAAATAATTTGCAGAAAATCAGCATCTTTTTGCAGCATCCGTTTCGATCAACGCCATGATGCGGCCGCGTAACCATGCCAGAGCATAAGATCGTCACCCTGACCACCGATTTCGGCCTGCGCGACTTCTACGTGGGCGCGCTCAAGGGCGCCATGCTGTCGATCAACCCCGAGCTCCAGATCATCGACGTGACGCACGGCATCGCCGGCCACGACGTGCTGGGGGCGGCGTTCATCATCAAGGGGTTCTACCGCTGCTTCCCCAAGGGCACGGTGCACGTGGCGGTGGTCGATCCCGGCGTGGGCGGGGCGCGGCGGCCGATCCTGGTCGAGACCAAGGACTACTATTTCGTCGGCCCGGACAACGGCATCTTCAGCTACGTCTACCAGCTGGAGAGCTCGTTCCGCGCGGTCCACCTCACCGCGTCGCAGCACTTCGCGCCCGACGTCGGCGACACCTTCCACGGCCGCGACATCTTCGGGCCGGTGGCCGCCCACCTGCTGGACGGCCTGGACGCGCGCTGGCTGGGCCAGGAGGTCACGGACGTCGTCCGGCTGCCGCTGCCCGAGACCAGGACCGCGGGCAACCGGATCGGCGGCCAGGTGGTCTACGTCGACCGCTTCGGCAACCTGGTGACCAACATCGAGCAGACGCAGATCGCCG